>JAICHH010000216.1 GCA_025922715.1 Nitrososphaeraceae archaeon | reverse complement strand
TCAACAACAAGCCCTTAATACATTCCAATCAATCACAAACAACTTTGTAGAATTGCAAAAGAATCTTCTTGAAACTTATCAATCAGTAATATCAAGATTTTTAGATGTTACATCTAAATCTTATAGAAATGATTCTACTTCTCCACAAAGATATACAAATATTTACAACAAGGCCAACCAAACTATTAAAGATAATACAATTAATGCTACAAACCAAATAAATGATGCTTTATTGGGATCTACAGAAACTTTTAATAAATCAGTAGAAATTGCACAAAAGTATTATAATGAATCAATTCAGAACTACTTTAACTTTCTCAAGAAAATAGAAAGATCTTCTAACCAATAAGATATCTTTTTTTATTATTTTAATTTTTGAAATATAACCTTATTAGATTGTCTAGCTACTTGTTATATTTATATTATAAGGATAAAATGACTACCGATGATCAATTAGAAAATAAGAATCAATATTACTTCATATAAAATAACAAATATTATATTATTAACAGATCTTGAAATATATATTCAATTAATAAAGTTAAAGAAATAGTAAATAGAAATGTTTATAGATCACAATAACCTATAATATTGCGAGTCCATTTTTAGTACCAATATCACAACGGAAACCTCTGAGCCCGTATTCACTTATTATAAAATTCTATTGATTGTCCATTATAGTAATCTTTTTGATTAAATATCATATCATAAATCTTCTTTGCAACTTGTTCAGGTTTCATCAAATTTCTATTGGATAGATTATATCCATTATCAACAATATCATCAATCATCTTTGTATCTACTCCACCAGGACATATTGCCATAACCTTTACATTATAATCAGCAACTTCTTTAGCTATGCTTTCAGTAAAACCTATCACACCAAATTTACTTGCGCAATATGCAGATAAGTTTGGAAAACCAGATTTTCCAGCTCCTGAACTTACGTTTACAATAACTCCTGATTTATTTTCAATCATATAAGGAAGAACTTCTTTGGTAAATAGAAAAACACCATTCAAATTAGTATCAATAGTTTTGTTCCATTCTTCTTCAGTTGTATCTATTATACTTTTAAAATAAACTATACCTGCGTTATTAACAAGAATATCAATCTTTCCAAATGTTTTTACTGATACATCAACAAGTGATTTTACATTAGAATATTTGCTGACATCACATTTTAAACCCAAAACATTTTCTTTTTTAGAAGGAAATTTGTCATGAATTTCTTGTATGACATTATCTACACTTTGTTGACTGCTGGAAGATATAATTACATTTAATCCCTTTTGCAATAACAGTAATGCAGTTTCTTTACCTATCCCTCTTGTACTTCCAGTAACAATGGCAGTATACTTGTCTTGTTCCGCAAAATTCATAATTAGTTTTAGTATTATTTTAATTTAAATTATGTAGATACATCTGAAACCTATACTCTATATTGGTGTCCATTTAACATAAGCTCTAATAATAAAAGCTAAATAAAAGATACCAGTATCTCTACATTGGACTC
>JAICHH010000215.1 GCA_025922715.1 Nitrososphaeraceae archaeon | reverse complement strand
TAACTTAATAAAATGTTGCTATTATCTTATATAGAACAGTTACATGTTCCTAATACACTGAGAAAATTAAATAAATATAAAAAGATACAATAAATTTGATTTCAAATCCAGTACATCATCATTTATAATCATTAGAGTAGTTGTTTAAAAGTAATTTAAAATACTTAAACTTCTTTTTTGTTATTATTTGACTGGTAGGCTAAATGTAAATGTTGAGCCTACATCTTCCTCTCTACCATCGTCATTATTATTGTTAGCCCATATCTTTCCACCATGCATTTCGATTATACACTTGGAAATAAATAATCCCAAACCTGTACCACCTGTCATGGATTTAGTAGCAAACTTTGTAAAAATTTTTGGAAATATCTCTGGATGTATACCTGTTCCTGTATCTTTTATGCTAATACGAATTTCATCATTATAGTTATTATTATTATTTTTCCTTTCAACAATGACCATAATACTACCTTATTAGTAAATTTGATGGCATTGTTTAACAAGTTATAAATGACTTGACTAAGCCTATTTCTATCAGCCTCTATAATTATTTCATTGTTATAAGACGAATCATACACTAATTTTTATATTGTTTTTATTTTGTGTTCTTTGCTCATGCTCTTTCAAGATATCCATTATCATTTCCTTTAGATTGAATTTTTCATCCTTTAAAAAGAATGAGCCACATTCAATTCTTGTAACATCTAATATCTCTTCTGTAAGTTGTATAAGTCGTTTTGAATTTCTAAAAATTATCTCTAGATATTCCTTATCTTTATCTATGTTTATTCCTTGGCGACGTAATAATTCAGCAAGTCCAAGTATTAGTTGTATAGGTATATAGAATAACACAGTATTATTCAACCTATTTGTTATTTTTAAATAATTCAAATAGATAAGTCATTAAGATACTGTAATTATATATTTACTAATAACAAAGATGGTGATTAGATAATATTGTCAACAAATTTTGAAATTCCTACATATCTTGCACCATCACAATCCTTTGTACAAGATTTTGCAATAATTATGATTGTTGCTGCAATTGTACTTCTTGTTACTTACAAGTTAAAACAGCCTATGGTTATTGGTTATATCTTAGTAGGTATTATTATTGGGCCTCATACTCCACCTTTTAGTTACATAACTGATCTAGAAACAATTAATGCAATTGCAGAACTTGGAATTATTATGTTACTTTTTGTTATTGGTACTGAATTTCCAATAGCAAAACTTAGATCAGTAGGACAAATATCTGCAATAGTAGCATTATCTGAGACATTAGGAACTCTTATTATATCATTTGTTGTAGCACAGACTTTGAATTTTTCTTATTATGATTCTTTATTTATTGCCCTTGCAATGTCAATTACAAGTACAGTAATAACAATAAGAGTATTGCAAGAACTCAATATGGTAAATGATCAATCTACTACTTTACTATTAGGAATATCTATAGTTGAAGATATTGTTGCTATAACTATTCTTGGAATTTTACAATCTGTGGCTATACAAGATATTAGTGGTGGTGGTGAAG
>JAICHH010000214.1 GCA_025922715.1 Nitrososphaeraceae archaeon | reverse complement strand
ATTTACTATATCCATAGTTAAAGTAAGATCAAAAAAAGAGAATGATAATAACAATAACAGCAGTGAACAACAATCAGAACAACAATCAACAAATTTTGACGACAGAAAATTTTAATCAGAAACAAATAGAGATACTAACACCTTTACCATTTTGGATTATATATCCAACAAGATATGAAGATTTATTGAATCAATTATGTGCTGGATAAATGGACGCTAACTTCTCTCTAATGCAAGAGGTTTCTTGCATTAGACTTGGTAATGCATTTCGTTTGGCTTTGTGGTGATTCCAAATAATATAACAAAAATACATAAAAAATTTTAAAAATTTTATTTATGGGTATTGTTCCATTAATATCGATTTCTTCTTTTGCAATTTGTGGATCTCTTAAAAAGAAATCATCTGTTATAATAACCAATTTAGAATCATATTTTTTATAGTCAGAATATAATATTTTAGATGAAATATGAGTACAGGTTTAAACAATCATTTTTCATTCATTTTCATTAGTTAATTTATATTTCTTAATTTGTACTACAATATACATTAATAATTAAGATAACCTTATTAATATCATAAATAAAGTTGTTATAATGAAAAATATTCTCTTTTTCATGGTACTTGTAATTGTGGCAATAACTGGAACATCTATTGTATTGACTCAAAATACCTTTGCCTCATCTACACATATGACATTGCATAACTTGACTAATGAGACTGCAGAGTTATGGGCTGAAATTCCAGTAGATCCACCTCATTGTGATGCTGAACCAAATTTGACTTGTGAAGCAGGTACTGAATACAATTGGTATACGATAAACGTAGCCATACCTAATTCCGAGAGTCCTACATGGGAACAACAACTATTTAGTGTTTTTGGTGAATGTGATGTCTATATAACAGATTCAGATGGAAAATATGATGCACAACATCATTGTTCTTCAGCAGAAAAATTAGGTCTTAAACCACCAGCAGATAATAAAACTAAATAATTTTTCTGTCTTTTTTATTTTTTTTAAATTTAATATTTTTGTTAGTTATCATTTATTGCTAATGTAATATACTATTGATCAAATCTAAATCTGAAATTTCAGAACTCATTTCTGTTGTTTTCTCTGTCTTTTCTGTACTGTCTTTCTCTAAACTTGTTGTAATTTGAAACTAGAAGCATAATCGCTGATTTTGTAGGAGATAGTAGATTCACTCTAAAAAAAGCAGAAGATATTGTTAAGGCAGCAGAACAATGTTTTAGAACAAGAGTTTGACACATGTCAAACCAATCATCTAGAAGATTCTTCGCTTGGTTATGTTAGATATAAACAAAATTTATTATGAATTTCTTTTAGAAAATTCACTTCGTTAGACCATTTCCCAGTTTCCAGTCTTACCACAATTACTACATTTTTTTGTATTCAAATAATCATCAATAGATTGATTGGGATTAGGGGTTACAATCTCACCTTTTCCACAATTAGAACATTTCATTCTATCAATATACATATATGTATTATTAATAGATACATAGCATAAAAAAATTAGTGATTCTCAATAATTATT
>JAICHH010000213.1 GCA_025922715.1 Nitrososphaeraceae archaeon | reverse complement strand
TTATCATATAATTTCAGTAATCTGGTCCATAATTTATCAAATATTCCTGATTCTCTCCATTCCTGATATCTTCTATGACATGTAGAACCTGAACCATATTCTTTAGGTAACATTTTCCACTGGCAGCCAGTCCTCAGAACAAATACTATGCCATCAAATACTTTTCTATATGGAATTATTGGACGACCTATTGTATTATCTGGTTTCTCATCTGGTAAAATATTTTTAATTTCATTCCACAGATCCTCTGGAATCCTTGTAATAGTTCTAACATACTTTTTACTCTTAAACATTATTGAATATGATAAGAAAAACAATAAGCTATATTCCTATCTATTTTTGGGATAGGCTCTAAGTGTTATTCTTGGAATTTATGGAATATATTTGTTATTTATGAGTTTAATTACGTTGTTATAACAACAAAAAATAATTATAATAAAATAATTACTTAATTATTTTAATTATCAATTATATGATATTTTATTTGAAAAACTATAAATGTTTTGTGTTTACTGATTTAGTATCTTTTAGATTAATTATCAAGTTTAACATATGAATTTTCTGGAATTTCTATATTTTTAAATTCATTTGGAGAAATAATTTTTGCTAAAATTTCTATACCAGTTATTGTTCTTGGGCTAGGTTTACTAAAATATGATCCTGCATCTACAGCATATAATTCATTATTTCTAATTGCTTTTAAATCGGTCCATTCTCGATTGTTATTTAAACTGATATTTTTGTATTCTTTAATTGCTCTATCTATATTAAATCCACATGGCATAAGAATTATTTTATCAGGATTAAATTTCCTTATTTCTTCTAATGATGTTCTCCTTGATTGTTCTTTATATTTGCTTATGCCATTTATACCTCCTGCAATTTCAACCATTTCAGGAATCCAATGACCTGATGTAAAAAATGGATCTATCCATTCTAGACACAATATTTTAAATCGGCTCTTATCTTGGTTTTTTAATTCTGTGACTCTTTTAATTCTATCTATCTTATCTTTCAGTAACTTTACTAAATTTTCTCCTTCCTTGATTTTTTCAACACTTTTTGATATTTCAAGGATGTTATCTAAAATATCTAATATATTAGAAGGGTTTAAAATGATTACTTTTGGATTGTATTTCAATATCGAAATAGCACGTTTTATTTCTTTTGCGAATGGTGAACATACCTCGCATATTCCTTGTGCAATAATAATATCTGGTCTTAATTCTTTTAGAATCTTATCATTTATAATATAAATATCTTTTCCATTACTAAAAAGTTCTACAATTTTATCATCAATTTGTTTAGAAGACATTATTGATGCATCGAATGCTGAATTTATTATTCTTGGTTTTAATCTTGTTTCTTTTGGATAATTGCATTCATGAGTCACTCCAACTAGATTATTACCAGCTCCTATTTCATAAAGTATTTCTGTTGCACTAGGTAAAAATGATACTACTTTTTTGTTAAACATTAAGTAATTCTTTTTATTTATTATGCCTTTAAAATCTTATCATAAAGATTAATTTATAATAGAACTAGCATTAATCAAGTTTTTCAAATTGAATTATCTTGGATAATTATT
>JAICHH010000212.1 GCA_025922715.1 Nitrososphaeraceae archaeon | reverse complement strand
TATGTGTGAGCAATATGCCATTTCTAGATTGTAATTCTAGTATCCCTTTTCTTTTGTTAAAAAATAGTATAGAACGAACTCCATCCCATTTGACTTCAAAGACCCAATCTTTGTTGTTAAATGGCTTATCCACTAATGTTGATAGCATTGGTTTAACTTTAATTGGAAATTTTTCCAATTCTTTTTGTCGTTCGAGAAGAACATCAATATTATTTAACTGATTATCATTGAATTTAATGGTATTAGTAATATTCATTTGCATTTTGTCTTTTTTTTTGTAAGACTCATCATCTCTTTTTTCTTTTTGTTTTCTTTCTAAATCTTCATTTCTTCTACCACTCAAAATAGACTTTGGTTTAGTAATAGTTAAATCTTCTTTAGATTCAAAATTGTCAGATGATTTCATCAAGAGCCATTGGTTTACGTCCTTTCCTTTAGATGAATTAATTCTAATTAAGATAAATTTTCCTCTTAGTTTATGGCCAAATAAAGTAAAAATGATTTTTCCTTTATTAAATTGATCAGATAATTCCATGTCAGAAGTATATGTACCTGTATCCCAAACAATTACAGTACCTGCTCCATAACTTCCTTTTGGAATTATACCTTCAAAGAGCAAATAATCCAAGGGATGATCTTCTGTTAGAACTGCAAGTCTTTTTATTTTCGGATCAAGCGAAATACCTTTTGGTACAGCCCAAGATTTTAATACTCCTTCTTTTATATCTTCAAGTCTAAAATCATAATGTAATTTGGAAGCATTATGTTTTTGTACCACAAATCTCTTGATTTTATTTTCCTCAATCCATTTTTTATTTCCTCTTGGCTCAGGTGTTCTACCAAAGTTCCTTTTTTTATTATATTCTTCTAAAATCATATCTCACTAATCCCTATATAGATGAAAGAATTTTATCATTTTTGATATTATAAGTCAATAATATCATACCAAAAGATAACTACATTTTTATATTGTTATTCCTTCATTTGCTAGCATACATATGTAGAATTCATTATTGCAGTTATATTATCTCTTTCTCATTATATGTATGATAAATCCTTATTCTTTTGATATTACTATTTTATCATATCTTATTGCCACTCCCAATGTAGCTCATTACATATTACATCCACAACAATTGTAATTTAGAACATAGAATAAAAATTTAACAATATATTATAACATATTAATTCAGTCTTTTGATCTGATATTTAGTAATTTTGTTTTGCAAGATTTTACTTAATTAAATTATCTTTAATCTTTAAATAATGATGATAATAACAATGTAGTTTATACTCAATTGACAGTCCTGTTAAGTTAAGACTATTTCACCTCCAATTTTGAATACAATTGTATTTCTGATTCTTGCATTATATAGGTAAATGAACAATTTGATCCAATTGTATACATGTTCTAGATCACAATTCTGTTTATTATTGCAAGGATAGTAGTCATCAAAACTCTCAGTCCTATCTTTGAAATACTGCATTACTCTTTCTATAAGAGTTTTCTCTAATGGAGAATGCAATCTATGTTTTAAATGTAAAAAGTTACAGGCTTGAGGATACCAAGTACCACCATCAGTGTAAACTGTATGTCTACCATATTTCTCAATTAAG
>JAICHH010000211.1 GCA_025922715.1 Nitrososphaeraceae archaeon | reverse complement strand
GAATACTATACCGATATAGAGGATGGACAAATATTTCTAACAGTAGGTACTGGAGGTAAAGAACTGTACAATTTCACAGGCCGGGCGCCTTACGTTGTCAAACAAATGATGGTCCATGGTTTTCTAAATATCGACGTTACCGAAGACGGGACAAAATTGGTTGGATCTTTTTACGATGTACCAGGAGGAAAAATTATCGATGAATTCTCTATCAAAAAATCTCGGTAACGTCTTGTTAGGGGCTTATTCCTGTCAATTGAAGGTTCAATACACCTCTTTTAAAGTTCATTAATATTGTCAAGTGATCCTAATTGCCTCATAGGGACTATACAATGTCCAGATATAATAGCCTCATTGGCGTCTAGTAGGACTAGTGCTCCAAAAGTATTACCATCAATCTATGTAATTCTCTTTAGTAGTGTTTCCTTCTCTTTGAATTTATATCCCATCCTTATCTGCTAGAGCTCTTGCATGCGCGTCAATTTCAATGTCTATTGAATCTGCATAAGTTGTATTGTGAGTATTACTCTTTCACCTGATTAGGGTCGGGTGTTCTAAATGCTTAAATGTGTAATGAAAATAGGCATCCAAAAAAAAATAGTGAAAAAGGAGACGATTAAAATATAAAATAAGCTATATATTCTAAGATTTATTATGAAAAAATAAAACGACTTGCAACAGTTTACAATCTCTTTAAGCAGCATAAAATGTAGGAATATAATATGAGCATAATGAACAAGGAGTATTAGAAAATTAGAAAACTAAAGTCACAATTATGTGAATATCCACATGATCTTTCTTACTATATCGATTGTCTCATTATTTTATTTATTCTCTTTGTCATTTTGGTCGGATTATATGACACTTGCCAAGAACCAAGACCAAAGCATACCCGTACCTTCATTAATAGACCCCGATCTCAAAGTAGAGTTAGTGGCAAGCGGTTTTGAGTTCCCAACAAGTATGCCCTTTGTGGATGAAGATGATATTCAATTACTAGAAAAAAATATTGGAAATGTATATAGAATAGTTAATGGTAACGTTACGCATCAATTACTACATCTTGATGTATCTTCCAAAGATGAAAGGGGATTATTAGGAATCGTATTATCAGGAAACGATGATTCCAATAATAATGATACCAATGTTTTTCTTTACTATACACATTGTCCAAAGGTAAAAGGACAGGACAAAGGATCGCAAGATTGTGGAAATTACGTATACAAATACGGACTTGATAGTGAGGATAATAAACTCGTAGATCCCAAATTGATTCTTAGTCTACCTGCTTTGCCAACACCAAGTCACCTTGGAGGCATACTTCAAATGGATAAAGGTAACAATCTTTATGTGACTACGGGTGATTTGCAAACAACAAAATTTAACCAGAACCAAACAGGTTTTGATACTAGAGCGCAGAATATTATAAATGGAACAGCTCCTGATGGTCGTGCGGGAATATTAAGAGTAAGTCAAGATGGAAATCCTGTCGATGATGGATTACTTGGTAACGATTACACCCTTAGCTTTTATTATGCGTATGGAATAAAAAACAGTTTTGGTATAGGCTTTGATCCGGTTACCGGGAATTTATGGGATATAGAAAATGGTCCACAATTTGGAGATGAAATTAATCTAGTTGAACCAGGTTTTAATAGCG
>JAICHH010000210.1 GCA_025922715.1 Nitrososphaeraceae archaeon | reverse complement strand
TTTATCTTTTCTTTGTCAGTGAAGGAATTTGCTCCCAATCTTACAGGTTGTTTCCCTGTATTGTCAGGTGTTATTCCTATATTTGTTGTGTTGGTTGCAACCTCTAATCCATCCACGTATAGCTTTAACTGATGTTGTTCTTCAGCAAAAGTTAGAATTGCATTATGCCATACTCCATCATCGTAGGACTCTTGAGAAGTAAGAAAATAATCATCTCCACTGGAGGTCTCAAATCCACCTCCAACTTGTTCTCTATTATTAAGCCATATCCCATAATTAAGATTAAATCCTGGTCTATCACTTCCAAATCCTCCTTTATTTAGTAAAAAAGCAACATCTCTTCCAGTGACGTTCATTGCTGTATTAAACCATACAGATACTGTAAAACTATTTAGATATTATAGTAAAGTTTGAAAAGGGGGTACTATTTAGCTTATTTTGTAAGTCTGATGATTGTGCTCACTGTATTAACAATAACTATTATATTTTTGTTATTAGTAAATTTTCAAATACCTACATTCGGTTTAGAATATAAACAACAAAATGCTACTCTTATCCGAACAGATCATAGCATTATAGCAGTAGGAGATTGGTACTGCAATGAAGAAACAAAAAAGACTATAGATAATATTTTGGATAAAAATCCAAATCTAGTAATAACTACAGGAGACCATGTTAAAGATGAGAAATCTGCATCTTGTTGGATTGAAATGTCTGAAGATATAAAAGATAAAATGAAAATTGCAATAGGAAATCATGATGCTGAATTTACAAATATATATAAACAGATTGTTAACCATCATCATTTAAAAACCCCATATTATTCACATGATTTTGAAAATGTACATTTCATAAGTATGTCAACAGAACATCCATTTGAACCGGGCAGTAAACAAAATGAATTTATCAAAAATGATTTAAAAAAGGCATCTAAAAATTCAACTATCGATTGGATAATAATCCATCAACATAAGTCTCTTTATTCTACCTTGCAAGACAAAAAAGATGCTAAAGAATTAAGAGACATATATCATAATATGTTCCATAAATATGGAGTAGATTTAGTAATATCAAGTCATAACCAATACTATGAAAGATCATACCCTATATTGTATAATGAAGAATTTGAAAAAGATACAAACAAG
Source organism: Nitrososphaeraceae archaeon (assembly GCA_025922715.1). Taxonomy (GTDB): domain Archaea; phylum Thermoproteota; class Nitrososphaeria; order Nitrososphaerales; family Nitrososphaeraceae; genus TH1177. The sequence continues at coordinate 530 of JAICHH010000210.1, read as the reverse complement.
AAAGGCGAATCAAACCCCATAATAGCAACGTATGAAAAAAATGTTTATTCATCCTCCACAGATGGAATTATATTTCTAACAGTGGGTACTGCAGGAGATAAACTTGACAAAATTAAAGAAAAACCTAACTTTTACGTCATACAAGAAAGCGAATTTGGATTTCTAGATATTAAATTAGAAAATAACGGGAAGACATTAAGATGTGAATTCCATACAAATGATGGAAAGATATTAGATCATTTCAAGTTAAATGATAATTCTATATAATTTTATTTTAGACAAAAAAAGACTATAAAATTATCTTATTTGATGTTAAATTAATTAAATTTATTGATTACAAATCAGTGGAAAACCAAGTCTTATCGTCATAGTCTGGATAGACATCTATAAACTTCTAGTTCAGGCTATGACAATTTTGAATTAACTAATTAATCATTGACCTTGTTCACTGATTTAAAATATCTTTTATATTTTTTTATTCGAATATTAGAAAATTATTTTATAATTTTCTAATATCATATTCAAATTCT
>JAICHH010000209.1 GCA_025922715.1 Nitrososphaeraceae archaeon | reverse complement strand
TATTTTTTATTCAATTGAAAATAGATCTATTACATTTCCATCGTTAATATTAAACTCATCAACGAATTATTTATTTTCTAACAATGGATCTATTTTCTTATCAAATATCAAAATATTGTGTAACATTTCATCATGATTCTGCTCAAAGATTTGTATCTTTTCTAAAATAGGTTCTTGTTTTTCAAATGAAGATTTACAATACCAAGATATTGTAACTAATTTCTCCAAGGATAAAGAAGAACAAAACTTTCGTTATCTAAGTAATATTAGGATTTAACTTAAAAGTTTTTGTTTTCTTGCCATTATATTTGCAATTATTATATAGAATATCCATGCTAATACAGTTGTAATAATTGAGATTAGGGAAGGATCGATTGAGAGTGATTGAAAAATTATAAAAGTCAAAAGGAATTTAGTAGCAAGATAAGATATTTCTGCTAAACCAATTATTGTTATTAGTTTCTTTAAGTCTTGTTTAATTTTTTGATTATTCTTACTTCCATCTGGATTAACATATTTAGATCTATTATCTATAAGATATAATATAATAAAAGAAACATTATAAATCAAAAAATCTGCTATTATGGAAATAACTGATATAAGTAAATAATTCGTAACATAAATTATTGATGCATAATTTACAATAAATACATTTGCAATTGCGTTTATAATTGCAGCAATAATAATATTTTTGTTAAATGAAATTATCTCTCTATATTTAGAATAAAATTTATAGATGGAATATAATTTCATCAAAGAGAAATCAGAGAATCCATTTATAAATTTAGATTTTCAACAGATACTATGTAGATAAGGGGTTCGGATCCTTTTAACCAAAAAATACCAGCAAGGACACCGTTAACATCGTCATTATTATTATATGAATAAATTAGGCTTTTGAAATGCCAACTAACCAATTTATTACGTAAACTATTAAAAGATTATACCTAAAGCTATATTATTAGTTGTAAAGTGAATGAAGAAAAGAATTTAAAAGAAAAAGAAGATGTAGTAAAAGATGATATTATTCATGACTATGATAGCGTATTGAAGTAAAGCGGTGTTTTAACTTCTGTCTCTGGAATCATCTTTGGTTTTTTACTAAGTATTTCTATAAACTCTCCCAAGGGATTTACAATGGAAGATAGCATAATACTTATGGTATCTCTTTATTCAGTATCTTTTGCTGTCTCTTTTTTTGTAATGCCTATAATTTATCATCATATTCAATATCCATATAGAGATATTGAAAAGTTCAAGATCAGATCTCATAAATTTATAAAATTTGGTATGATACCAGGAGCAATTACTATGTACTTAGGTTTATTACTTGGATTAAAATTTAGTTTGCATGCAGGCATAGGATCAAGTTATGAACATTTTTCTTATATTCTTGCAATAATTCCATTCGTATTAGTTTCTATTTTTTTTAAATATCGAAAATGAAGTATACATATTCATTAATACAGCATATTACTAAGTAAATTCAATAAGAACATCTTGATAATATTAAAAAATAATCTTGATAAAATATTATTATAGTTACCAAATAAATTTTTTAATAGTTGATAGTAGAACCCACATTTGATGGATAAGAGTTCGAGTCCCAATCCTAGAATTAACTTAATTAAGGATAAAGTAATTCATACAATTAATTGAAACAGTTTATGAAAAATATAGTAAAACTAAATGGTTTAACTACT
>JAICHH010000208.1 GCA_025922715.1 Nitrososphaeraceae archaeon | reverse complement strand
TTTCATGTATAATACATATGTAATTACTTATTTTAATCTATTGTCCACAGAAGAATAAGAAAAATTATAGTAGCTCAAGCTATCCACAATCTTTTAGATAATGCTTTAAAATTTACTACCACTCACAAGCAGCAATTGATATTTGTTAGTATAGATAAAAAGAAGAAGGAAAGTCAAGAAGAAGAGGATGAAGAAGTTATTGTAAGTGTGAAAGATACTGGAGGGGGTATATCAAAGAAAGTCTTATCTAAATTATTTACAAAATTTGCTACTTCTGATCCAACTACTGGGACTGGCTTGGGACTATATATTTGTAAGAATATTGTAGAAGCACATGGTGGTAGAATATGGGGAGTAAATAACTTAGGTGAAAATGGAGCAATATTTAGTTTTACATTACCCATTAAGTTAAATGAATCTAAACAATAACAATAACAATAACAACAACAGTTCCAAACTTGAACATTTTTTCAAAGATAAATAAAAAATAATAAAAGCAACAGAACAATATATATGATTATTACTGACTTGTAATACATATCAATTTTTTTAGTCCATTCAAATATAATTGAAGTTCTCAGGTACACTTGCTAACATAGTATTACTAAATTAGAAGATGAAGTCAATGTTTATTATGATTTTCCTTTGCTAATTTTTATAAAGTATTTATTTATGAAAAATGTACTAATTTAGTTTTATTAAATATTAATATGGTTTTTTATTCATCTTTCTTCTATAATAATAAAATTAGATATAATATCAAAACTTATAATAAATGTTTTAGATTATGAATATTAATTTTACCATTACAAGCCATTGGGAGATACTTGTGGATGGGTTTTAATACCCATTCTCCCAAGTTATTATATCTAATTAAATAATTACCATATCATAATATTACAAATACAATTTACAGATTATTATTTAAGTTTAATAAATAAAAAATAATAAAATACAGGTCTAAAATATTACAATAATTTCTCATTATGCATTGAGTTAGAGAGCAATACCAAGAGTAGTGTTAAGATAAGAGTATAATATATGGTAATAAAGAAGAGAATATAAGATTTGCTTTTATGATAGTGTTACTTAGTCTAGCAGTCTATTTGAAATAAACTCATGCAATTGTGAATCAGACATCTTCTTTTTTGCTTGTGCAAAAGTTTTTGAATCATCTCCTATTGTGTATCTAAAGAAACATTCTGAAGAATTTGAAATATTTTTAATTGCTTCAAGTATTACAGTAGCAACTTCTTTAGGTGGAGGAGCATTCTTCATAGCTGGATAGTAATGAGATAGAAATGTATCTATAGTATTGGAATAATATGAAGAATTCTTTTTCTTTATACTATTGCTTGAATAGTTAATTTCTGATTTTTCTTGTTTCCTTAAAGTTTGTTGTGATTTATCATCAGTTTTATTTGAGAATTTTATATTTGATACAAAATTAGTATTAATAACACCTGGTTCAATAAGGATTACTTTAATTCCATATGGTTGAAGTTCATAGGATATAGATTCGCTTAATCCCTCCAATGCAAATTTTGTACTTACATATACACTAGTTGCAGGAATACCAATGAATCCAGACATTGAACTCATATTTACGATTATTCCATTCTTCTGCTATCTCATTGAGGGTAAAACTTCTTTAATAGTTCGTATTGCTCCAAAGAGATTTGTCTCAAATTGTTTTTTTATCTCTTCTATGGCTATGTCCTCTATAGCACCAAATAAACCATAACCTGCATTATTTAC
>JAICHH010000207.1 GCA_025922715.1 Nitrososphaeraceae archaeon | reverse complement strand
TGATTGTTTCATCAAGAATTACTAATGGTTCTCCATTGAATAATGGCAATCCTCCTAAAGCATAAGGACCTATTATAATTCCCGCTAAAAGTTCTCCTAATACTATTGGCAGTTTAATCCGATGAAAAAGTTCTGCAAATAATTTTGATGCAAATAGCAGTAGCGAAAGAGAAATTATTACATGAATAAATATTGTTGATGATTCAGTACCTATTGCCATTACTGTTGGATAGAAATCAAATAATAAAAATACATGATTTAAATCAAACTGGCTTATTCTTTCTTTTATGTGTAAATATAAGGATTCTGCTAGTCTAGCCTATTGGATGATAGTTTTTGTCCAATAGTATGACATAGAATGTATTTAGCTATAATCATCATTTCTACAGATACTGTCGCCTATAATATAGTAAATCTTAATATTTTTTCTCTGAACTAAATCTTTGAGGTTTACCTTTGTTGTTTTGTTCTTTAATAACTTTTCTTTTCAAGCCGTCGGATAATTGATCCATAAGTATTGGTAAATCCCATCCTGTTCCTGTATAACTGTAAATTTCCGCTGTGGTTATTATATTTACACTGACTTCATATCGATTCCTTTTACTTCTGATACTTTTAATTTTTATTCTACATCTAGCTTCTTCTATTTCAGGAAAAATTTTCTTTAATATCTTTACCACACCAATGAATTTGGTCTTGGTCATTTCTGCTTCTATTGGATCTTCCGGCAAACCTATTATATAACAAGGGAATTCATATTGTATTCTTTCTTTTAGTAAGGTAAGAATATCTCCAAAAGTAATTATTCCTTGTATCTCTTTTACTGACTGTAAAACTACATAAGTTGAATTTGTCTCAATCATTAAACGGATTATTTTAAGTATATCATCACCAATATTTGAAACTACCACATTCTTACTCATTATGCCTTTAACAGGAAAATTAAGTCTAATATTTTTTTGATGAATTCCAATAGAACCTTTCTCAATTCTTTCTGAAGGTAACAGATATTGAATAACATGATTTGAAGTTATCATTCCTATAAGAGAATTATTATCTTCATTTATGACAGGAATATGATCTATTCTATATTTTATCATAATGTTCCGAGCAGTAGATACATTATCATTAGATCCTATTACAAAAGGTAGGAGTCATGATATCTTTCCCTAATATTTTTTGTGAGAGAAATGCAAATGAATCTTTTGTATGTATTTGTGACTTTTCCGATCCCAATTCATTAATTTGTTTAATAATTGATTTTGCATTTATTTGCCCTATTATTTTATTGTCTTTATCTACAATAGGTAATGAGCGTAGTCTATAATAATTCATAAGATGAGCTGCATTGGCAATTTTACTATCGGAATATAAAAATGGAATTGTCTTTGCTATTGTTGAACTTTTTCGAGATGTTATATTTCTTATATTTAATAGATTTCTAATATTGATTATACATATTTTTTATCAACAGTTGTAAAAGATTCATATAGATTCCTTTCAATCAAACTACCGATTACTTTTGAAACAGGTAAATTGTTTTCCGTCATTAAAGGTTCCTCCATTAGACTATTTACAGTTTGTTCACTTAAATTGGATAAAGAATCATATAATTTTAAGGACAGATTTTGAACCATTTTATTTTCTATAAATTTACTGTACACTATTTTATATAATCATTAGCTAATATCAAATAGTCACTTTTTAATTGTTATTATAATATTGTCATAAGCATTGTAATTATGCATGCATGTAGTAGATGTTATATTCCTATAAAATCATTACAGATCAGAGCTTGGTTATCAGGGAAAAATAGATTTAGCTGTTAATACCTATTTCTAATTTGTTATGGTCGTGGTTTATCAGATAGATTTTTTTATCA
>JAICHH010000206.1 GCA_025922715.1 Nitrososphaeraceae archaeon | reverse complement strand
TTACCTCAAGTCTTGAATATGACCGATTTCGTAGTTTTAAATATAACACAGTTGGACAAATATCTTGCAGAACAAATAATAGCTATAAATAGCCTAGATATGAGAAATGGCTTTTTGCTCCACTCTTATGATATAGACGAACAAAGACTTAATCAGATGATTAAAGGTACTACAATTGAAAATTTTAAAAAAATAGAAAATCTGGAAATTTTAAAAAATGAGATAAATAATCTCCACTCGAATTCGAGAGAAGGAGATCTGTTAATGCCAATAGATCATAGTTTTGACGTAAAAGGGGTTGGGACAGTATTACTTGGAGGAATTAAAAAAGGGAAAATTAAAATATATGATAAATTGAGGATTTTGCCTTCAAATAAAGAGGCTTTGATTAAATCTATTCAAATGCATGATGACCCAGTCGACGAGTCTTCAAGTCCATCACGCGTAGGCTTAGCAGTGAAAGGAGTTTCACCAAGAGACATAGAAAGAGGAGATATTATTTGCTCTGGAGATACCATCAATATAGCCAATACAGAAATATTAGTAACAGATTTTTCAAAAAATAAATATTATAATGGGGAAATTACAGACACACAAACATATTTACTTTCAGTTGGTCTACAAATAAAGCCAGTAAAAATTCTAATTAATAATTCTAAAATACTATTATCTTTAGAAAAACCTATCGCCTATTATGAAAAACAAAAATTTTTAATATTAAAACCAGATAGTAAAACTACGAGAATAATAGCTGAAGGATCATTCCCTACCGTAATTCAATAAGTTTGATATGTAATTAAACCTCAAATATTATATTTAGGAGCAGTTGTTTAATACTTTGTAATGTGACTTAATATAATTATAGAGTAATTTATAATACTACCATTATTTTTAGAAAGAATGAAGTAAGTCATCATTGTATTGAAATTGTAATTTTTCATTAGTTTCCAGATTAAAGAACTTTTCTAACCTTTTTTACATTCTTAATCATTTTAAAATGATTTTTAAGGTTATTATTTTAAAGGGTCCTATCTGAATAATAATTGTATCATTTTCTATCTTTTTGATTTCTTGAATCTCATTTTCCATAAAGTCTATTACCTTTGTATTTTTTATTTTTGCTGCAAGTTTTATTTTTGTTACTGTTTTTTTTCCTTCTGTTTCGTAAATTCTTAAAATAATTCCTTTTTTATCATCACTTAACTTCATTGTACTCAATATCACATTACTTTCTGAGATTTCCAGGAAAGATTTTGAATCATCTAATATTTTAAACGTATTTTCATTATTCTCTGCTATATTATTATTTTTTCTCTCATTACTTTTCCTTATCTGAATAGGTATTAACGACATATTTATTTCCGATCCATGTTGATATATTAGATCTTCACTCCAATCGTTTTCATGAGGTAAGATTGAATATTTAAAAGTGTACGGTTTCACTTCAGCTGCATCCGGTGTAGGTATACATGGTCCCATTATACCATCAGAAGATAACAATACTATACTCCGTAGTAGCGTAAGATAAATTGATCCATCTCTGATTTCATGAGATGGCAAACCCTGATGAAGAAGACCAATTCCAACGGTTTTATTAGAATCATTTTTTATAGAATAATCAATCCATTCAAGTGAGGGAAAGACTCCCGAAGGTTTTTCAAACCATTTCCTACTGTCTTTTTGATAAAAAAGATCGGTTTTTCTTTCAACAACACCAAATTGGGTTCCACACCAATAACTTTTAGCTCTGCTTTTAGTATCAAATCTTACCCTGAGTCGTGAGTGAGGATGTTTGTTGAAAATATGGGTTACAAAATCTATTCTATTTAAATTCTTATAAATTATTATTTCTTTTTCTATATCTATGAAATCGTGTCTATACATCAT
>JAICHH010000205.1 GCA_025922715.1 Nitrososphaeraceae archaeon | reverse complement strand
GAAACATTTTCAATCTTTCTATAATTATCTATATTTTCTTCAAGCATCTTTTTCACATCTGTTTTAATTTCTAGGGTGATATCTTTTAGATATTGTTCCAATGTAATCATGTCTCCTGTTTTCTTTGATTTAAATAAGCCAGCTCCAAAAGTAGCTGGTACAGGTATATCTTTAACGACATGTAAAAGTATGACATTGACAGTAGTATCAGCAGCAGAAGAAATACTAGACATTTTTGCAATTTTAATAGCATGATCTAATGCAATTTCAGATGGTTTTGAACTATCATATGGAACTAATATCTTATTATATGTCATTTTATTAGATATTGAAAAACAAGATTAAAAGGGGCTATCATGCTTAATTTAGAAATTAACTAAATCATCTCACAAAATTTCTTATTTGTTAACAGATATTTGCAAGATATTTTAAATAGGAATGAACCTCTTAACATAAGAGGGTTCATATCTGCTTGGTCCCATCGATGAAATGGGTTCAATAATGCTTTCCAATTAACATTATAAAATTCTTAGAAATTTTCTTATTATTTTACAAAATATAATATCAACCGCAAAGTATATGAACCCACCAATAGAATAGGGCTAGTGGGATATGAAACTAATTTGACCTATTTTGGTCCTACTAAGAACATATAGATCCAGCACTTTTCATTAATATTCTAGATTTGAATTCTCGTATAAAATGGGACCAGCTGAAAAATAACAAAAAGAAAAAAAGGAAATTTATGAAGACAATGTATTCTTATTAGGTGTAACTTACTACCGTGTAAATATATGGTCACATGATGAAACGGGGGAGCGTAGGCATCTTAAACCTCTTTTAACATGGATTCAAGATCTGATTCGTTAAGACCAACACCCATTTTAGCATCCCTTCTTGAAATGATCTTTCCTTTATCAAAAGCAATTAATGTAGGAACAGCACTAATTGAGAATCTATCCCATAGTGGGTTATCATCATCATTAACCTTAGATTCATAGAATTTGTAACCATTGCTTGCAGACTTTGCAGTAATAGCAGACTCAAAAATTGGTTTGAACCTTTGACAAAAAGGACACCAATCTGCATAAAACATGACTAAAGCCCTCTCTCCTGAAGATAATAAGCTATCAAACTGATTTGGTTCAATATTTTCCATGTTAATACTGTGTGTACTACATTAGTATTAAATGAACATAGAAAATGGCAGTAGTTATTAAAACAATACACTAGCATTATTATTAGATGCTTGCTCAACATATTATACAGTAAGGACTGACAGTAAGGAAGAGGTTTCTTCTTCTTCTTCTTCTTCTTCTTCTTCTTCTTTTACATTACCAATAAATTATCTCCAATTTTTAAATATTTTATTACATATAACTTGTTAGAAACATACACAAAAACGCTAGCCTAATCAAATGTCATAGCCCCCACTTACCAATGTGTTGTACAAATAGGCTATGACATTTTTATAAATATAACATATTTTATCTTTATAAACAAATTTAATTATATACTGCTATTATTATAGCAATAGCAATATTCAAAATGTATGATTATTTAACTACAAGATACAAGAAATTCAGTAAAGTTATAATGTCAGAACCAATTTTGTTTGTAAAAAGATGGTAATATTTTACATGAAGCATTGTTGAAGGCTAGAATTTCAAGAGAAGAATTTGAATCTTATCTTATTTAAGACTTAGTGGTACATAGGATATTTCAGATATTAAATCATCATATATGGAAATTAATGGCCAAGTAAGTTTTATCAAAAAGAAAAATGGAATAGATTAAAAAACTCTCTGCTACTCTTCCTACTGCTATTAAAGGATGTTGTCTATTTATTATTGTAGTTTGGATACAATTTTAAAATCAATATTAAAACGACAAATT
>JAICHH010000204.1 GCA_025922715.1 Nitrososphaeraceae archaeon | reverse complement strand
AAATGATAATCCTGCAAAAGATCTAGAATCCTTCTGGATGGAGATTTCTGAAAGTAGTTATAATATAATACCTGATATATTTTCTTATGAGTATGATTATAAAAAGCATCGCTTAAATTGGAAACAAACTTCTTCGGCTTCGTTAAATGCAGCTACATTTGGTGTGCCAAAATTCTTTGTTCCTCGATGGTTTAATTGGAATATGTTTCCTACAAATGATTTTGATATATTCCCATTACAATGGACTTATGTATACGACAATTCTCCATTAACAAAAACTTTAGAAAAATACATAGATTATAAAAAACTATCACCTGCTGCAAGACAAGACACTATTGATAATAAAAATAATAATAAAGACAATAATACACGTCTTATAATTACTGCTGTTGATGTACTTACTGCAGAACCAATAATATTTGATAGTTACAAAACACAGATAGAGATGAAACATCTCTTAGCTACAATAGGATATCCTCAATATGGATTTCCTTGGATAGAAGTAGATAATGGTGTGTATGCGTGGGATGGATCTTTGTTAAGTAATACTCCAATACGAGAAGTTATGGTGGCTTCTCCTAGTAATGATAAAAATATTTTCATTGTCGAAAATTATCCTAAAAAAATAGATAATCTTCCATCTAATATGACGGAAGTTCAGTCAAGAGCCAAGGATATAATTTTTACTGATAAAGACAAAAGTCTCAGAAAAATGTCTAGACTGATAACTAGACATATTAATCTGATTGAAACATTATATAATGTCTTTAAAGAATTCGATAATTCAAAATTAGATAAAAATATAATTAATTATATTGAAAAAGAACATAAATTATTGATAGAAAAGTTTGGTGCTAGAATTCTCAAGATTCATAGAATTAGTAGAGAAAATGTTGGAGCACCATATCCATCACAAAATGCTGACTTTTCTATAAATACAATTAAAAAACTTATTAGTCAAGGAGAAAATAAAGCTCTCGCGATTTTAAAGTGATTCTCTTTCTGCTCTTATAACAAATCCAGCAGCAAGAACAAAGATAATGTTTATTAGAAATTCGACTTGTAAACCTATATACCAATTATCTAACATTCTAATTATCTAACATTGTATCCAGTGCTGTTAATTTAACAGAATGAATTTAGCTGTGAATGTCTATTCTAACGTGTATGTTATTAGGATTTGTTAGGAATAGAACATCCACAATTGTAATTATGTATTCATTGTATTTGTACTTTCTTGGTTTGAGTCTTAGGAATACTTCTAAAGCACTAACAATTTTTAAGGATCAAAAAAGAAGCTATGTGTCTGTATGGAATTGGATACAAAGGTTTGGTTCATTGCCAATATACAAAAGAAAAAGAGTAGCAGCCTTCATTATAGATGAAACTGTTATTCAGATTGGCTGGAAACAGTTTTGGTTATGGATCTGTATTGAACCTGTCCATAAATCTGTGCTTGGAATATACATATCTGAAGAAAGAAATATGTTTGTAGCAGAGAATTTCATTAGATCTCTTATATCCAAATATGGCAAACATACCGTTTACACTGATGGTGGTACCTGGTATCCTCAAGCTTGCAATTTTCTACATCTAAAACATAGATTACATTCATCTTTAGAGAAAAGTCTTGTAGAAAGAGTAATGCAATATTTCAAAGACAGAACTGAAGGTTTTGATGACTATTATCCTTGTACTACTAAGAATAACAATTGTGATCTAGAACATGTATACAATTGGATAAAGTTGTTCATTTATTTGTATAATACAACAATTAGAAATAGAATACCATTTCTTATGAATGGAGTTGAATTCATCTTAAGTTAACAGCACCTTTAGAGGTATAAATTATATATTTGTTTTATTAATAGAAGTTATGAAATTTTCTATTATATTTACTCTCGTTTTT
>JAICHH010000203.1 GCA_025922715.1 Nitrososphaeraceae archaeon | reverse complement strand
TATTTTTTATTTTTTTTTAATTATAATTTTAAAACAATAAACTAACTCACCAATTATTATTGATTGATTAATTATCTCAGATAATGATAAATAAGTGATTTGGAGATTGTTATTATGACATTACAAAGTAAAATATCAACATTATTTCATCATCCTATTATAATAAAAGATATAGTTCAAGCAAAAAGTCCTGAAGAAATTCGAAATAAACTAAGAATATTGAGAGAAAAACAAATAAAAATGCAAAATGATAAAGAAATAAATAATTACATTAGTCACATCAAAAGAAATTCTCCTTTTTTTATAGATAAAAATAAGATCTCCAACCTCAACAGATTATGCTATATTGAAGATTGGGAAGAGAATACAGAACTTGGAAGAATAATTAATGAATTACAAAATCCTATTTATGAAAGCTATATTCATAGAACTGATTGGACAAATTCAACAAATAAAATTGTAGGCAGACGTAAACCCGGTTTGATTCATAGAAAGGATTGGGAATGGGCTCTTGGAATAACAGCTATGAAGAGATTTAATAAACTCAATGATAAATGTACAGCTATAGGTATCGGTGCAGGAAGAGAAGAGGTATTATTTTACTTGGCAAATAACTTAAAACATGTTTATGCTACTGATCTATATGATGGAAAAGAATGGGATAATTTTGCTCCATCAGATTTTCCTGAAAATCCGAGAAAATATGCGCCATTTCCGTACAACGAAGATGCACTAACGGTATTGAGAATGGATGGAACTAAAATGAAATTTCCTTCCGAGACTTTTGATATAGCATTTTCTTTTTCATCTATAGAGCACTTTGGGGGAGAAAATCATGAAGGAGCTTTAAATTGCTTAAAAGAAATTGAAAGAGTATTAAAAAAAGGAGGGATTGCGGTAATAACAACTGAATATATAATTAATAATAAAAATCATCCAGAATTCTTTAATAAAGATACAATTTATTCAGATTTAATAGATAAATTAGATTTATTGAAACTTGTAGAGCCTGTTGACTTGAGAATAACAACAAAGACACTTGACAAAGTTATAGATTATCCTGATGCTGTTTATTGGGATACATCAGATGATGATGAGTTTAAGAAAAACCATCCATTAGTACTATTAAAGGTTGGAAACATATTATTAACCTCTGTAATGCTAGTCTTCCAAAAGCAATAATAATATTAATTGTAATAATAGCCTTGTTAATTTAAGAGTATAACACCTCCTTCTATAACTGAAATTCTATTCTTTTGTACTATGATATCATTATACATCAATACAAATAGTTCTATCCAATTATACACATGATCAATATTACAATCATCATCTTTTCTACAAGGATAATAATCATCAAAATTTTCAGTTCTATCTTTAAAGTACTGCATTACTCTTTCAATCAGGCTTTTCTCTAGTGGTGAATGTAGATAATGTTTCAATTTCAGTATCTTACAGGCTTCAGGATACCAAGTACCTCCATCAGTATAAACACTGTGTTTGCCATATTTGGATACAAGTGATCTAATGAATTTCTCAGCAGCAAGTATATTTCTCTCTTTTGATATGTGAACTCCAAGCACAGATCTATGTAGTGGTTCAATACAAATCCATAACCAAAACCGTTGATTACCAATCTGAATAACAGTTTCATCTATTATGAAAGCAGAGACTCTTTTTCTTTTGTAAATCTGAGAAGAACCAAATCTCTGAATCCAATTCCAGACAGACACGTAACCCCTACTGCTCTTGTCTCTGAAGATTACTAATGCCTTGGAAGTATTTCTTAAACTCAATCCAAGAAAATACAAATACAAAGAGTACATTACTATGATAGTGGATGTTCTTTATTTCTTTCAAAGAATCTAACAGCCATTAGATTAGAAATAGAGTATCCACAGCTAAATCTATTTCCTTAACTTAACAGGTCC
>JAICHH010000202.1 GCA_025922715.1 Nitrososphaeraceae archaeon | reverse complement strand
GAAAAAGTAATGAAACTGTGCATAATACATGACTTGGCAGAATCCATAATAGGAGATTATATGCCCGAAGAAATTTCTGTTTTAGAAAAACATGTCAAAGAAGATAATGCAATGAAAGTAATAATATCTTCTTTTCCAAGTAAAATAGCAATACTTTACTCAGATTTATGGAAAGAATATACATTAAATCAAACAAAAGAAGTACATCTTGTAAAGCAACTAGATAAGATAGAAATGTTCTTACAAGCTAATCAATATTTTAGAAATGGTTATTCATTTGAATTTTTATCTCAGTTTTTGAAGGTCAGTGGTAATATTGAAGGATCAGATTTCCAGCCTACCCTTGCAAATATACTAAAACATTTAGATAAGAATTCATAATATATTCTTGTTATGCAATATTTCACGGCCCTCAAGTTAGGAGAGAAACGTGTTAAACAATCACAGGATTTGTTAAATTTATATACTGGAAATGCAGCAATGCCTGCTTTAGCTCTGAAGGATACAAAAACAAATGTATGGTTTCCTGTTGGAGAAGAAAACTTAATTGCTGTATTCAAAGAAGCCAGTGGTTATGTTATTGTAATTTGCGATAAAAATGGGATAGCTAAAACTATCGCACAATGGTTTTCAGAAGAAGATAAAAATAATATTGTATCACGGATCAAGAAAGACCACAGTCTATCCGAATATACTGGGAAACTTTCTCTTCCGATTTGATTAATGCTTAATTACCTAAAATATATCTATCTATATTACAATTTGGCGTCAGTAAATAATAATAATAATAATAACTTTAAGCAGGAAATTGAAGTTAAAGGACATCTTATAGACTCAATGATTTTAACTAGTATCTTTGATAATATAATGGATTTAAAAGGAGAATTTAGGGTACTGGAATTCACTGTTGGTAAGAATAAAACTGATCCTAGTTACGCTAGACTTATTGTCGAAGGTAAAGATAAAAAACATCTTAATCAAATATTAGAATCTATTTACAGAGCTGGCGCTCAACCGATTTCTACACAAAGTGTATTGTTAGAACCTGCCCCAAATGACATGGTCATGCCTGACTTATTTTATAGTACAACCAATAAACCAACACAGATTTTTTATGATGATATTTGGATAGATGTCAAAAATATTATGATGGATAAGTGCATAGTTGTTGATACACATAATAAAATAGCGGAGTGTAAAATGATTAGAGATATCAAAAAAGATGATATGATTGTAATCAAAGAGAGAGGTATACGCATTATACCTGATGAACGTCCTCGTCAGGGAGTTGACATATTTCAATTCATGAGCAGCACTACTTCAAGCGAAAGACCTACTCAACATATTATTAAAAAAGTTGCATATGATATTTATGAAGTAGCAGCAAGACAAAAAGGGAAAATAGTAGTTGTGGGCGGACCGGTTATAGTTCATTCAGGAGCTTCCCAATCGTTATCTAGACTAATAAAAATGGGATATATACATGGATTACTGACTGGAAATGCCTTAGCTGTTCATGATATTGAAAATGCACTATTAGGAACTTCTTTAGGTATGAATATAGACGATGGAACTTTGGCTGTGCGTGGTCATAGGAATCATATGCAATCTATTAATGAAGTTTTTAAAGCTGGTTCCATCAAAAATATGGTAGAACAAGGTATACTAAAAAAAGGAATTATGTATGAATGTATTAAAAACGATATACCCGTTGTACTATCTGGTTCAATTAGAGACGACGGTCCACTTCCAGACGTTGTTATAGATATTGTAGAAGCACAAAGAAAGTATAAAGAGGTTTTAAAAGATGCCAAAATGGTGATAATGCTTTCTTCAATGTTACATTCAATTGCTGTAGGCAATATGTTACCTTCTTATGTAAAAGTGATTGCAGTAGATATTAACCAATCGGTAGTTACCAAATTATTGGATAGAGGAACTACCCAAGCAATAGGAATTGTGACGGATGTAGGTGTATTTCTTCCAATGGTTTT
>JAICHH010000201.1 GCA_025922715.1 Nitrososphaeraceae archaeon | reverse complement strand
TATCAGGGAGAGGTGACAAGGATGTTGAGGTAGTACAAAACTACCTTAATGGAATCAGAGATTAAATATGTATAAGAGTAAAAGTATATCAAAAGAGAACAGAATAGCTAGTAAATTTAATGAATTAAAGAGTAAGAATCAGAAAGCACTTATTTGTTATGTAGTGGCGGGGTATCCTGATATAATAACATCTGAGCGTATCATAACTTCATTAATCAATGGAGGAGCTGATATTATAGAAATTGGAATACCATTTTCCGATCCTATTGCAGATGGCTCAACAATTCAAGATGCAATTCAAAATTCACTTATAGCGGGCACGACTCCGGATATGTGCTTAGAATTAGCTTCAAGAATAAGAAAGACTTTTCCAAATATTCCTTTAATAATTATGACATATTCAAACATTTTATACAGAAAAGGATACATTCAATTTGCAAAAAAAGCTAAAGAAAGTGGCATTGACGGTTTTATAATTCCAGACATACCAATAGAAGAATCTAAAGAATATCTAAATACAATGCAAAATATAGGAATGTCTACAATTTTTTTAGTGTCACCTAATACTTCAGAAAAAAGATTGAAAATGATTAGCAGAATATGTACTGGTTTTTTGTATGCTATATCAGTTTATGGCACAACAGGAGAAAGACAAAGCTTTGATGAATATACCATCGAATCAATAAAAAGAATAAAGAAAGTGACTGCATATGATGAGCTTCCTCTGGCAGTAGGGTTTGGAATAAGTAATCCTCAACATGTAAAAGATATGATCAATGCTGGAGCAGATGGTGTAATTATAGGAAGTGCAATTATAAAAAAAATTAAAGAATTAGAGAATAAAGAGTCACTGTTCACTACATTGAATAGATTTATTTCTGAACTGAAAAATAGTTGTAGATGATAATAATAAACTATATCACATTATTCTAATACTAAACCCGAGTTATCAGAAGCAAACAACATGTTGTTTATTGTGACTTGATAGTTTTTTGCATTTCTGTGAACTATTACCTCAAGATTGTCTAACTTTTCTGATTCAAGAGATCCTTCTATCCTTTGTATAACAAAATGAAGTGATTCATGGGATATTAGTAATTCTATATAAGGTTCGATGTAATAAAAATCAGTTTGACTGGCAATAGCACTTGATTTTGATTGAATTATTAACATGGTATCATCATTATCATATGTAAAGTAGCTAGGAGAATCATCTATAGAACATGCTAATACAAAATCACAAACACACATTAAATTATCATTATTAATCTAATGGATTATTTTATACATCTATCGTTTTGAATATAACATGACAGATCTATTTTATAAGGAATTTTAATACTAATGTAAATAAATTCACAATGTAAAATATTCTGCTTCGGGATGATGAATAAAAATGGCAGCAGTTGACTGATCAGGAATGATTTGTCCAGCGTCTGTTAATGTCATATCGGATTTAGCAGGATCTAAAAGTTCCCATACTAACTTATGTTGAGTAATATCAGGGCAACTTGGATATCCCCAGCTGTATCGTAAGCCTCTTTTTGAGTCAATCTTTAATTCCTTACGAATTAAAGAGTTTGTCCAATCAGCTAATGCTTCGGCAGTTTCAACAGCCAGTCCATGTAGATAGTATGCATCAGTATATTTGTTATCTTCATTCCATTTTTCAATTGTATAAGACGCTTTCTTACCAACTGTAACGGATTGAAATGCAACTATATCATTTTCTCCAAAGTAATCAGTCAAACACAAATGCTTTCCTTTTGTAGAACGAGGGAAATCAAATATAACCTCGTTGCCTTTAGAAGAATCTACAACTAACTTATTACTCCGATTGTGACAATTAAAATAGCCATAAACTACCTTTGGTGAAAAAAGATTTTCTTCGATAACTCTTTTTTTCCATTCAATCAGTAATTGTTCTGCTTCTTCGGTTAACCCTGATGCAGCCTTTCCCCTAAAACTCCACGATAAAGTAAAAAGCGACTTTTTATTTAAAAAATTCCATACTTCTTCTAAATTTATATCTTCAAGACCT
>JAICHH010000200.1 GCA_025922715.1 Nitrososphaeraceae archaeon | reverse complement strand
TAAAACTGGCGAATTACCTTCAAAAATAATCAATGAAAAGCAGGTTTTCCTAATTACTGATGAAAATGTCTTGAACAAAACTATTTGTGATATATTTGAGGAAGAAAAGAATGCAGTAGCGGATGCAAAAAAAAATCCAACTGTTATCAATTATTTGTTAGGAAAGGTTATGAGAGCAACTAGTGGTAGGGCTGATGCGAAGGTCACTCTAAGACTTATAAGGAATAGATTAGAATAGATTGACGGACAGCAATTGATAAAATGAGTGAAGAGTATAAGTAAAATTTAGGTGTCATATTAAACATATAGTTAAATGATGTTTGAGCAATTTTTCTTTACTGAAATACAACCTGTTAAAATTAGCTGAAACATAACAAATGACACAAAAATAAGGAAAGCTAGCTGTATACATAGTTCATATTATACCAAAAGGTTTCTTTTTACCCATTTTGTTTTTACAAAAAATTACAAAATCAAAAAAAGAAATATTAGTATATATATTCTGCTACATATATTTTATATATTATCAAATATGATTATGTTGTAATACACTACTCTTGAGTAATAGATAATTATGAAATATATTTTTAACTTTTTTAAATTTCTCAGTGATGTGTAATATATGTACTTATTTAGGTATTGATTATGATTAAGTATAAAAATCAAATTAATTATGTCTTTTGTTATCAATATCTTTATTCAAGTTACTTCATTTTTTATTTTTATATTTTATTATGAATTTTATGATGATATGTTTTTTAGTATTCCCTTATCATTCTAATATCTTCATTAAAAATACTGGTGCTGTTAACTCAAGAGTATTTCACCTCCAATTTTGAATACAATGATATTTCTAACTTTTGAATTATAGAGATAAACAAATAATTTTATCCAATTGTATACATGTTGTAGATCACATTTTATACTACTATTCTTGGTACATGGATAGTAATCATCAAATGATTCTGTTCTATCCTTAATGTACTGCATCACTCTTTCAATCAAACTCTTATCCAAAGGAGAATGTAATCTATGTTTTAGATGCAGAAAATTACATGCTTGTGGATACCATGTACCTCCATAAGTGTAAACCGTATGTCTACCATATTTGGATACAAGAGAACGGATAAAATTCTCTGCTACAAACATGTTTCTCTCTTCTGATATATGGATTCCGAGCACAGATCTGTGAACAGGTTCAATACAGATCCATAACCAGAAATGTTGGCTACCAACCTGAATTATAGTTTCATCTATGATGAATGCAGATACTCTTTTTCTTTTATAAATCTGAAAGGATCCAAACCTTTGAATCCACTTCCAGATTGCAACATAACTCCTATTTTGATCCTTGAACAGTTCCAGTGCTTTGGAAGTATTCCTTAAACTCAAACCAAGAAAATACAAATACAAAGAATACATTACTATAATGGTGGATGTTCTATTTCTGAGAATCTAAACAACATATGCGTTGTTAGAATAGAACGTTCATAGCTAAAGCTCTTTCGTTAAGTTAACACCGCCCATTGGATGGTTCTAAATAATCTAATTACATAGATTAGAAATAGAACATCATTACTAAAGCACTTTTGTTAAGATAACTTAACATTGCTTATAGAATATTATCAAGTAAACAAATTAAACACCAAACATGTTGTTAAATATTATAATGCAAGATTCTATTAAAAATATTTTAGCTAAATCGAATACCATTGTCTTTCTGACAGGCGCTGGAATATCAGAAGAAAGTGGAATTCCTACGTTTAGAGGTCCAGAAGGTCTCTGGAAAAAATACGATCCCATGAAACTAGCATCTATATCTGGGTTTTACGATAATCCAAAACTGGTTTGGGAGTTTTATCAAGATAGACAGAATTTAATCTTAAATACTAAACCAAACCTAGGACATTTTACTATAGCAAAAATAGAACAAAGAAAAACTACTACTAATATTCTCACTCAGAATATTGATGGACTTCACAAAAAGGCAGGAAGCAAAAATGTAGTAGAACTACATGGAAATATCTTGAAAACTAAATGT
>JAICHH010000199.1 GCA_025922715.1 Nitrososphaeraceae archaeon | reverse complement strand
CGTTATTATATCTTTAGTAAGCATTTCCCTTATCTTTTCATTCTACACGTAAAATATTTGCCATCATCATGATAAATATCGTCATTAGGGATACAGTCATTGTCTGTAATAAGGTATATCTTGATCTTCCCAACTAGATTTTATAAAATTTAAAGCATCATCTAGTTTGTAAGGATCAGGAACTTGATACAGATATTAGATATATCATAATTCATAAAATTGACTATAGTTATTGCATCATTCTTTGAAAGTTCTCTTAAATTGACTAATTCTCCAAATAATCATAGAAAGATGAATAATTCATTTTTATTATTCTATTTTATATAAAAAATATTTAAACTAACATAACTATAAGGCAAGATTAGTCTTCTTCACAATAGTTCATTAGTTTCACAGCTTTACTATATATTAAAAATAAGTTTCTATAATAAAAGCAAAACATAGTTAGATGATTCCAAACTATTAGTATTTTGTGATGTGTATGTATAATCAAAATATAGGTGATAAAAAATTTAGGACCTTAAGGACTCACTCTCAACACTATTATCTCCCTAGAGTTAAAATATAAGAAAGGCAATTAATGGATTTGATATTATAACAATGACCAAAAAAATTTTATTAGTAGATGATGAACCCGATGTCACTTATACAATAAAGAATATTTTAGAAGACAATGGATATAAGGTGGATAGTTTCAATGACCCTATTTTAGCACTAAATTATTACAATGTCAATTTTTATGATTTAGTAATTCTTGATATCAAGATGCCAAAAATGGATGGATTCGAATTATATACTACAATAAGAGAAAAAGATCCTAAAGTAAAAATTTGCTTTTTAACTGCAATTACAAGGTTCAATGAAGAATTTAGAAAAATACGATTGGCATTGGGTAAAACAATCAATGAAGACTACTTTATTCAAAAGCCTGTCGAAATGGAAGACCTACTTAAAAAATTAACTTCTATAATGAATATCTAAAAAATAATATAGATAGCTGCTATCTCTATTTATCGTTAGAAGAAACATCACTTCTCTACAATTTTTATATACTTTATAAATAATGTTAAATTGTCACTATATCTATATGCTATCAGCTTCTCATTTAACAAATATTCCATCAAATGAGCATATTATGTTGATATATAGCAGCGATGATGAGCGTAATAATGCAGCTGTAAATTACATTAATAACGGATTAAAGGGTGGATATCAGTGCATTTATGCATCTGTAGGTGCATATGATAGTAAAAGTAGCTCTAGTATTTCAAATTTATCCTCTAAAATTGATAATTATAAAGAAAATATTAAAAATGGTGAACTACGAATTGTTAATTTTAAGCCTTATTATGAATCAGCACTAAGGAGAAATTTATCTCCTTTAAAAAACTAAAAACAGAATTGGAAAAAACTCAACGTCAGCGTATATCTTAAGGAAAGAAAGACGCAATATTAGCCTTTGCAGATACAACATATTTTTTATCACATAATAAACACTTTGCGGAATGTGAAGTATTAGAAAAATGGTGGCATAATACAACAACTGAATGGGCACAAAATAATCAAAATATTACTGTAATATGTCTCATCCTGGACTAGTCCTTAACAATCCTTTATTTTCTGATCCAAAAGACCTCCTTAATGCTGTGCATACAATAACGATTGATTTAAACTAATCCACAGAAAACCAAAAGAAGAAGAAAAAAACTAAACGAATCCTAATAGCCGAACCAGAACGAGATATTCAGTATCTTTACTCTCTTTTTACAAAATAGTATGGTTTTAAATATTAGATGTGAATATAGTAGAAAGTGGTAACAAATGTTTAGAAATTATATTTTCTAATACAGCAGAAGATGACAATAACAATGATAACGACTATGATATCATTATAGTAGATACCCATCTTCCTGACATTCCAGGCTTTGAAGTTGCAAGAAAGATTCGTGATAGACCACATAAAAGAATCGTATTAACTACAACCTACTCATTAGATAATATAAGCAATAAAATAGACTCAATTGGAATAAAAAGCCAAGATGTAATTTT
>JAICHH010000198.1 GCA_025922715.1 Nitrososphaeraceae archaeon | reverse complement strand
TTTCTATTAGAAAAGAATATTTTTCCTCTATATAATCTTGCACAATTTTAGAAACATCTTCGCCTAAAATTAGCATCCCTTCTTTTACGGCGGTAGAATAAGCTTTCTCGAAAAAAGTAATATTATTTTCTTCTTTTGAATTGTTATTAACTTTGCGTATCATAATAATCTTCTCTTATTTGTAATAACGCATTATTTCTTTTTGTCATGGTTTTTATTTATAACACTTTTTTTATAATCAATACCTAAATTTTTCTTAGTTTTTTCTTTTCTTTTTTTTCTTCCCATTCTTTCTCTATTTAGAATATCAGTCTCATCTCCATCAAATTCCGATAATTGTTTTTTTCTTTTAGCTTGTTGATGTCCCGCTATTTCATCTTCAGTTTTTAGAGATTTGTGATAGGTTACTTGTTTACTATCTGATAATGATCCTTCATAATCATTCATTGTACCCATAATTTTCAATCCATCATCAGAAATAATAAATTCTAATATAGAATTGTCATGAAACGATGCTCTCATTTTCAAAAAAATCATGCTTCTTTTCATTTTAAATTTAACTTCGATATATCTTAGAATAATTATATTATGAAAAAGTGATGAAATCTTTGCCATACTATTTAGATTTAGCTCAGATAAGTGGGTATTTTGATTTGTTAGAATTGCCGTTATCTGGTATTTTTTTATTAAACTTACAATTCTCTTGGTTATCATATACATTTCATCTTTGTAGGAATGTTCAAATGACGATAAGCTATCTATTACTATACGCTTAGGTCTTGTCTTTACAATTTGTTTTTCTAACTCCTCTAGAATTTCATCAGGACTTTGATTCTCAATTAAAATTGATAGTATAACTATACCCTTTCCAATAAGATTATCTAAATTATATTTAGCGACACCCGGAGACCTTTTTAATTCCTCGTATGTTTCTTCTAGCGATAAATACAAGCCAGGTTCTCCATTCATAACCCCATGTATAATAAATTCCAATGCAAACGTTGTCTTTCCTACGCCAGAATCACCTATAATAGTGGTTATTGTCCCCTCTAGCAATCCACCTCCTATTCTTTCATCAAGTCCAGTAATTCCGCTTACAACTCTTGTAAAAGAACTATTAAATTGCAAATCTATGGGTTGTTTGGGAAAAACTATCATCCCATGCTCTTTTATGACACCAATATGTGGTACTCTATCGATTTTTGTAGTTCGCATTTTAATTATGTTTACTATAATTGGGCTAGCATTACTACTCCCATGTTCCAATTTTATTATTCCATCTGCTACGAACTCTTCAAATCCTGAACCTATTTTACTGGTTCCTATTGGAACTTCTCCTATCACCATAGTTGTTACACCTTGTGCTCTGAGCATTTTACCTAAAACTACATGCAATGCAATTCTTGCCTCATTTAGATTTACAAAAGATTGGAGTATGGCAGAAAAAGAATCAATAACTATTCTTTTTGCATTGGTTTCTTTGATTGTAGCTAAAACTTCTTCTAATGCATCTTGAATTCCTCCTTGTGTCACAGCGGAAAAATCTAAAAAAGAAAACTTGTTTTGCTTTTGAAATCCTCTAAATTTCATACCAAACCGATCTGTATTATTATAAAATGAATAATCGGCTTCAGAGAATGATACATAAATTCCATTTTGATTTTTAGTTAATCCATCATAAAGAAAATGAGAAGTTAGTACTGTCTTTCCCGTACCTGGATTACCCGCAATTAGAACAGTAAAACCTTTGGGAATTCCGCCTTCTATTAGAGCATCAATACCAGAGACCCCAGTAGAAATCCGTTCTACTGTCATAAAAATGAAGATATATAAAAAGGATATTAAAAGTTATGTAAATCATCTTTGACTTACTAATTCTTCAGTAATAAACTGTATACGTGAAAAAATATTTCTGGAAAATAAAAATTCGTCAGCTTGAAATATTATTTTCTTCCATTTTGTCTTATAAAGCTCTTCCAATTAAAAATTAGTTTGTAAATAGAAGGATTTCTGATGAAATAAACTATAAAGAATGAAAATAAAATTTGAAAGTATTACTTATTTTTACAAGTATTTAGTGTATTGAT
>JAICHH010000197.1 GCA_025922715.1 Nitrososphaeraceae archaeon | reverse complement strand
TCTAATAAATTTCAATTGATTTTACGATGCAGTCACGAAATTTTTTACTATAACTCATGCTAAAATAAGTAGATATTTAACAGAATGAATACTTAAATAAAAGAATTCATTATATAGAAAAGATGAAAATCGAACTTGCTTCGTATTTTTCAGCAATTATGATTCTAGTAATAACAATAAGTCTCCATTTTTCTTTAAATAATACTAATCAATTAGTATATGGCATGGATACCAACAACTATCCTACGGTAGAAAATAAAACTAAATTATTTTTAGAAAAGCTACAACAAAGTGGTGGTCCTCCACTCTATACTTTGAC
Organism: Nitrososphaeraceae archaeon; assembly: GCA_025922715.1. Classification (GTDB taxonomy): domain Archaea; phylum Thermoproteota; class Nitrososphaeria; order Nitrososphaerales; family Nitrososphaeraceae; genus TH1177. The sequence goes on along the minus strand of JAICHH010000197.1, from coordinate 1,788 downwards.
TCCCACTGAGGCTCGTAATGTACTGTCTGGACTTCAGGCAGGCCCGATAGAAAAACTTCCAGCTGAAATAGAAAACAAAACTATTCCAGGGGGTCCTAATGGCGAAATATCTATTCAGATAGTCAGACCCCAAGGTAGTGGCAATGAAACTCTACCCGTTGTAATGTACACCCATGGTGGTGGATGGGTGCTAGGTGATTTTAATACTCATGAGAGATTGTTAAAAGAACTTGCTAATGGTGCACATGCAGCAATTGTATTTGTTAACTATACGCTCTCTCCTGAAGCAAAATATCCACAATCTCTAGAAGAAGCATATGCTGCTACAAAATGGATTTCAGAGAATGGTCAAAGCCTCAATTTAGATTCTTCACGTTTAGTAGTAGCAGGTGATAGTGTAGGGGGCAACATGGCCACTACACTTGCACTACTTGCACAAGAGCGTGGCGGACCTCCTATTATCTTCCAAATGCTATTTTATCCAGTTACAGATGCCAACTTTAACACTTCTTCATATAATACATATCAAGAAGGATACTTTCTTACGCGTGATAATATGAAATGGTTTTGGGATAATTATGTTTCAAACGATACTAATAGAAAAGAACCAACTGTTTCTCCACTACAAGCATCACTTGAGCAGCTTAGTGGATTACCACCTACACTCATCATAGTAGGAGAAAATGATGTTCTACGTGATGAAGGTGAAGCATATGCTCATAAACTAATGCAGGCTGGCGTTCCTATTACTGCAACTCGTTACCTTGGTGCTATTCATGACTTTATGATGCTTAATCCAATTAGTGATACTCCTGCAGCAAGAGGTGCAATAGATCAGGCTTCTCATACACTTAAAGAATTATTCTCAAAGTAGAAAAACCACCATATCCATTTTAATTATGAAATATACATTTTTTAGGAACATATATTATATTTTAAAAGTTACATTGTTTCTAATGATGTTTTAAATCTTGGATAATTTGAATTCCACATACTACGGAGAGTAAAGATGCTATTACAATTGCTATTTTTTTGTATATTTTTTTATTCTTTTAAAATAGTGTAAATTTTTTTAATTTTTTAGGATTATTATCTATTAGAATAAATATATTGTTACCATCAAATGTAAAGACGACTGGCACAAAATAATGCTAACTTCTCTCAGGACCTATTGTGGCTAGTCTGGATAACTTTGAAATATTAAGTTTATAACACTTCTTTTGTTCTATTTTGGATCAACGATTATACATGAATAAAATTTTGTTAATAACAAATTTTATAGATATAATAACATTTGTTTACCATTTCAGAATATTACATTTAAATTCATACTAAATAGCAAATATATTCATTCATTATAATAGATGTTCAGCATTAACCGAATTCTAGTTCTATTAATTTTTATAATGCATATATCTATTTGTACCTATCCCTTTCATTTTTGTAACTACCATTTTATTAATTTTATATTTTTGAAACAATATTCAATGTTGTAGTAATAAGATTTTCATCAGTGGTAGCTGTTTTCTATAATTAGTTGGAAAAATAAGTAGATAGTAATTGATTATAACATATATACAACGTCTGATGAGTTAGTCGGATAAGAATACAATATAGGATCATTAAGATCCTTTGCAGATAGTCCGAATCGAATAGCTAAAGAGAAAATATTAATGACTTCTTCAGCATGTGGACCAAGTATGTGAGCACCTAAAATTCGATCAGTATCTTTCTCAATTAATACCTTAAATCCTGAACAAGTCTCTCCTACTCTTTTTGATGACGCCC
>JAICHH010000196.1 GCA_025922715.1 Nitrososphaeraceae archaeon | reverse complement strand
AATTTTATCGAATCAGTAGACGTTATGAATTCAAATGAAAGTATTTCAAAAATGCTTGGAAACCTTATGAATATGAATAATTATAGTGTTTATTGTAAAAATGGAAATAAAATAACATCCATTACTTTAAGAGATATTCTTTCAGCTAGAGATGTCAATGCTCAAAAATTGGGCTCTATGGCAAAAATTACTCCTAATATTTCAAAAGACAGTAATATCGAAAGAGCTGCAAGTATCATGAGCCATTACAGGTTGAGATCGATTCCAGTAATCGAAGATGACGAAATAATAGGACAGGTCACCACAAAATCGATTTTAAAATCTATGGGAGACAAAAGTATCAAAATCTCATCCACTAAGATAATGACTCCGAATCCAATTAGGATAAAAGAAACCGACTTTACTTCAACTGCTAAGAACATAATGGTTAGAAACAGAATTGACCATATCCCTATTGTGGAGGAAAACTTGAGTGGAATCATTACTTCATTTAACATTGCAAAAATAATACTTACCTCTTTTAATTCAGATAACATAGAGCATGGAGTTCCAGATACTAGTAAATTATTAGGATTTCCTGTTAAAGGAATTGCAGAAAGAAATGTAGAAAGATCCAGTGTAAATGATTCTGTTGCTAAGATAATCCAATCGTTCAACAGTAGTGATTCAACATATTCAATTGTTACATTAGGAAACGAAGTTCAGGGAATTATAACACATAGAGATGTAATATCCCTACTAGGAGAAAGAGTTGAAGAAGAAATACCCGCTTATATAATCGGCCTACCTGACGATCCTTTTATTTCGGAACTTGCCAAAATGAAATTTAATTCAATTATAAAATTCCTTAAGAAAGCAATACCTGATTTAGAAGAGGCTAGATGCAGAATAAAATTAATAAATATTAGAGGAAAAACTAAGAGATATGAGATTGATATAAGTCTGTTTACTACAACTGAGAGATATCATTATAAAAATGGTGGATTAGATCTTGCTATAATTTTTGATCAGATGAAAGATAGTTTGAAAAATAAATTATCAAAAATGACTCAAAAAAGACAAAAAAAATCAAGAAGATACAATAGTTATACCAATTAAGATAATAGAAATTTTATGTTATATATTTCAAATACGTTATTAATTAAAGAACTAAATATACAAGGTAGTAGCAGTAGAACCACACTAACATGTCATACTCGAAGCCCTCCGAGCCCGTATACTAGTAGGGTTCAATAACATCTTTCTTTAAAGGTGACCTGTTGGACTATTATTATTATTATTTGTAAGTGTCAATGATTTTGTATAAGGTAACCATAGCAATTATTTTCTTACCGATATATTCACCGTCACTGGAATAGACGTCTTTGTATTATCTGCTATGTCATAGGCTTTGGCTGTTAGCTTGTATACACCCATAGGGATATTGGTTAAGGTAATGCTATAAGGATAACTCATGTCACTCCCAGATAATTTATCATTCATATAAAGCTCTACTTGTTTAATTCCTAGATTATCAGTAGCTCTAACATTTATTGTCTCTGTTGCTGGAGCAATAAAAGTAGAACCATTAGACGGATTAGTAATAGTTACTGTTGGAAGAATTGTATCCTCTACAAATTTTTGAATTCTAAAATTGTCATTATCAACTACAAAAATGTTTCCTGATGTATCTACATCTATATCAACTGGGCTACTAAACTGACCGTCAGCATTCCCTTCTGAACCCCACTTTGTAACAAAAGTACCAGAATTTGTAAATTTTTGGATCCTATGATTGGCAGTATCAGCTACAAATACGTTACCTGACAGATCAATAGTGACACCAAGAGGATATTGGAATTTTCCATTAGACGTGCCTAAAGAACCCCATGCTCCAATAAAATTACCGTTATTTGTAAATTTTTGTATTCTATGATTGTCAGTATCAGCTACAAATACATTACCTAATGAATCAACTGCAATATTGCGATGACCTTCAAACTGACCATTAGCAGTACCCTGAGAACCCCACTTTGTAACAAAAGTACCAGAATTTGTAAATTTTTGTATTCTATGATTACCAGTATCGACTACAAAGACATTGCCTGATGAATCAATAGCAATGCCCCATGAAATCTCAAACTGACCATTAGCAGTACCCTGAGAACCCCATTTTGTAACAAAGCAAATACCAGATACAATTTGCTTAGTGCCAGTTGGACAAGGATTAGATAATTGGAATTTTTGGATTCGGTTATTATTTCCATCAGATACAAAGACATTGCCTGATGAATCAACAGCTATACCATAAGGATAATTAAATTGTCCGTCTGCAGTACCTT
>JAICHH010000195.1 GCA_025922715.1 Nitrososphaeraceae archaeon | reverse complement strand
GGAGGATATTGATTCTTCCTCTATATTTCCCTTCAATAAAGGCATAAATAAAACTAAAGGTTCTATTGAAGCTTCAATTTTTTTCCTAAATATTGATGGGATATAATCCCGAATAAATTGACTTGCAATAATCATCGAATATTTATGTGAAAAGAAAAGATTTTCCATTGTTTTAAAAGATTCATCTCCTCCAGTGACTATGAAAGTATCATCTACTCCTAAAAGTCGATAACCAATTACAAGTTCACGCTCTCCTATAATGGCTATTCTACCCTTTGATTCGGTTTGTTGTTGTTTATAGGACATTCTATTATTCTGTCTCCAAAACCAACATCGAAGTGATACGTTCTAATGGAAGATCATAACGCTTTCCATAAGCTATTCTCTTTATGTTATCCCATTCATATTCTGCAGTAATAATGAAATGAAAGATAGATCCTAGAGAAAGTGAAATATTTTTTAATCTTTTTAAATACGATTTACTTATGAATTTATCAAAAGCTACTTCAAAATCAATCAGACTATGGGTTTTAATATAAGTTTCCTTAAGGAGGTCAGCTAAATTGTGATGTTTTTGTACTTTCCCAACAAACTCTTCAATACTCTTTGATCCAAATATATCAAATAATTCATCTGTAGAAATATTTCCTCCTTTTATAAGGTGTTTATTAATGAGTTCGCGATCTAAATGAGAATCCTTTCCCTTTAATAGGCTTAATATGTTCCTTTTATCTATTTGAACTCTAAATAAATCCCTAATGACTCCTTCATCACCCTGAAAAAACCTTGATGACTCAATTAGCGTAGTGTAATAATATTCTATAAGATCGGCCATCATCGGTCCAAGATTTCCTGTTTTTTGATAAGTATCAAGATGTTGCATTAATATGGGTCCATATCTATATTTTACAAGATGATTTACCACACCGTCTACTCCGGCCTGTGATAAAATAATTTTCATTTCATCATGAGATATATTTCCTGCGGAAATCCCAGCGGGAAAATTTCGACTTGAAACTAGGAAAGGTTCAGTTTCAGTGATAGCACGACCTATTATCTTTGATGATAAAATTAATTCAATATTATGAATATCCCATTTTAATAAATAAGCTCTGATTGCATCTCTACCGCTAAAGGGTGTGGATTCAAGGGCAATTTTGTTGATTTCAACAATATGTCTGTTGAGGGCAACTTCCAAAAGCTCAGGGAGTGAATAAAGAGCTGCAGCTCTTTCGATTTCTGCACCATACCAAGTGGGTTCCAGGATACGTGTCATTTCGGCAACATCTTTAGCATGCACTAAATTTTGAAGAATATTTTGAGGAATAAAATTTATCGAAAGGGATTTTAAGCGGCCAAACGAAGATGAATACGGTGATGTAGCCATCTTAGTTCATCAATCTCTCTAAAAGAAAATTCTGAATTTCATCTTCATGGGTTCTTAAGAGCTCTTCAAAAGTCAAATCAAGCTCCATTGTCCCCATCTTGTTTTCGGCTAAAATTCCTCCGATAGTTTGAATTGATGAACCCAGTGTTATATTCATTCCGTTTAAAATCATCGTGTCATCATTACGACAGTGTATTACGATATCCTGACTACCCAATTTCATCTTAGCGTAGGTAATCATTTTTTCTATGGTCATTTTATAATCTGGTCTTCTACTATAGCTTTTTAATTCCTCTATTATGGTATTAAATGTAGAATCCATATTAGTATTAATTGCGTCAAAGAGGATTTTTTTTGCCTTTAATCTAGCGGCCTCAACTATTCTAGCTGCTTCCTTTTGTGATTTTGCTGTAGCCTCATCTGCAGAATGTTGTTGCATATCTTTAAGTGTGCTTTCCTTGATATGCTGAATCCGTGCTGTTTTTTCTGCGAGGGTAATATCAAGCAGGTTAATTTTCTTTGTTTTTCTTTCCTCGATTTCTTGGATGAATGTATCCAAGCTCATTATTAATTCATACTCCTACGGCTATAATATACCTAGTAATAGAATGATTCCTAGTACAAAACCGATGATCCAAAGAGTTTCAGGTATCACAAAGAAGAAAAGTACTTGTCCAAACTTTTCGGGTTTCTCTGCTATAATTCCCATTCCTGCAGCACCAATACCTTGCTGTGCATTGCCAGTACCGATAAGGCCTCCTGCTATTGCGATTGCTGCAGCTATTGCCAACAATGGCTTTGTTAGTGCCTCGCTTGCGGATGTTGTAGGTTCAGCAGCGAAAACTTGAGTAGAAGTTAATGTAAGACCAGCAAGGATTAATCCCATGATTATTGCAATAATAGACAATTTTGAACCATTATATCGTATCATTATAAGCTAAGGTTTATTAGAAATAGAGATTTATAAGAGTTTTCTTAATAATCTAACTCTGTAATATACAAGTGGAATGCAAAATTTCTTCCTATCTTTTG
>JAICHH010000194.1 GCA_025922715.1 Nitrososphaeraceae archaeon | reverse complement strand
TACTTACCAAAAGTAGATCCTGTCTTAATTAATGATTTATTATCAAGACAACAAAAGAATGCTGATACTGATAATGCACCCTTTTACATGGTTGAAATGTTTACAGAGGATGGAACAGATGAAGAAGCAAAAAGAGAATTTATAATCAGAAAAACAGGAATGGCACCAGCTATATATGATAAAGGTACTCATTATGTAACCAATCAGAGACTCACACTAGAATTACTTAATGAATTAGCTGAACCAGAAGATGTCATAAAGATTACTGGTGATTTCACTGGTAATTTATCAGGGGTAGGTGCATCACATTCAAGGAGAGAGGCAATAGGCGAATGATCAATGAGGCTTAAATCAATTGAATTTTATAATGGATTGGTACAAGAAAAATTAAGAAAATTATAATCTATTTTTTAATTAATGATAATACTTTACTAATTATTTTTTCATGGTCAGCATCTACCTCAGTGGTTACTAAAAGAAGATGATCATTTTCCAGAGGAATAGTAATACGTTTTATTTTTTCATATGCAGCCATAGCATATTGTCCTTTTCCAATCTTTGAGGCAAGAGAATTACGCAATGACCATCTGGCTAAAGCCTGGATATTGGATCTTTTAGTTTCTTCTGGAGACAATAAATTCGAAATTCCTTCTCTTTGACCACCGTATTTGATCTCACCGGAATCATCACATACAGCTGCAAATCGCACCTTCTGATCCAGATTCATAATATCCTTAGTTAGAGAATTGTAATCCATAATTGAGAATAAGATGACTAATCTTATAAGCTTTGTTTAATTTAAATAAAATTTAGAGATATAATTTGAATATGAATAGAACGTTATTCTTCAAAGATTAAGAATTAAAATGTTAATGAAGACTAAAATATTTGATAATAAAGTAAACATTTTATTTTGACAAGTTACTTTTTACTTTTTCTTGCATTTAAAATTATCTTTATCTAAAGTATGTGGAGAATTATCGTCTTCATTGAATTTCCAACTATTAGCATACTTTACAGATTCTAATTCACATGCCGATATTTTTGTTATAATTTCATCTACATTTGGGGACATCAGGCTACCTTTAAAGGTTGCATGCCCTAAGCCAAGCGCATGCCCGATTTCATGTTTAGCAACATGTTCTAAAGTACGTTTATCTAATGTGAAACCATATGATTTTTTTGAGATTGAAATATCTACTTGATCGATAAATCCCAGATGATCGAAAAATGTCACGGTTTTTCCAACTTTTTTTCCTTTACCCTTTTTGAATTCAATTTCTATATCAGCGTCCGAATTATCCTTTACATATTTGAATTCTACCCCACCAAGGGCTTTTTCCCAATCATTAATTGCTAGTTTGACAATTTTTGCCAAGTCCGATCCACCCTTATTAATCGAAAATGTTAACGCCCCATCATCTAATGCATTACCCCACGCACAACACAATTCAATCTTTTTCTTTGAAGAGGAGTCTCCTTTTTTTGCAAAAGCTAGATCCGCGCCAAATACTACTGTTGCCATAAGAAGGAGTATAAGTGATATTGTTGAAGCAAGATAAAGTCTCATCTTAATAAATCACTTTGTTTAAAATATTACTAAGTATAATGTAACGTATAGTACATTGATTTCTTTCTTTAATAAAATTTCCTTTCTTTATAAATATAATAAGATTAAATTCATCTTTCCTACATAAGACTTTCACTATACAATGTAACATATGATTATATTTTATTTGTAATATTTATCCAATTCAATGATATTTTCTCTATTTTTGTTCTAAATTAAATTATAAGATGATAATAAGAAACTTTTTACTATAAGATTTATAGCTCCTTCAAGTTCAAAATATCTTAGCTATCCCATTTTAATTAGAAGATAAGTCATAATTATATTGAGATCATTGTTTATTGTTTAGTATTTTGTTGAGAATCAACATAACAGATTTTTTGAACTATTGATTTAGAAATTTATATCTTCTTTTGAAACACCTTTATAATTCTCACCTTAGCCGAATATTATCTTTATTTATAGTCTTATACCACTTAGCATATGTTAGCTGACACCTTCCAACAAGTAATTTATCATATTGAGATGAAATCTTTTTGTTCTGAGATATTGAGATATTTTATTTCTGAAATCTGTAAATGATGAATAATACTGTAGAACAAGAAGATCATTCTTGGCTATATGCCATATTTCTTCCTGTATCATAAATTCCGAAGATGCTGTTGGAAGATATACAGGAATCAGATCTTTTTTGTGTTTATCAAAATATTGCAGTACCTTTTTTGATTTGTAATGTTGTTTTGCTTTATCAAGGAATAGATAACATTTTGGTAATTTTCTATGTATTTGTTTTAGAGTCTAAAAATGAGGTTGTATTGAACCAATCAAACTGTCTGAATAATTGTTTTCC
>JAICHH010000193.1 GCA_025922715.1 Nitrososphaeraceae archaeon | reverse complement strand
TCTGCTTATACCTCTATATGTTAGAATTAATGAATATAGTTTTCATAAATATCAATATTATACCTTCTTTAAAATAAATAATTTTTATAGAAAAAATAGATCTTTATTAGTTTTGGTTTAAAAAGTTGCCTCTAATACAAGTTGAAAAATAGCTGAAGATGGAACGAAAGATAAACAAAAAATATACTTTGTTGACGCGAATTTTGCGACAAAAGATGCATTTTTTAAAATAACCGGTTGGAACGTTATAATAATTCTTCTAGGACATCGTTTACACTTAGTTTGCTTGTATCTAATGAAGTATACCAGTTTAATTCATAATTGTTAAAAGGAGATTGTTTTTAATTAGCCAACCATAACCCTACCAGTCATCCATGGATGTATTGAACAATGATAACCGAACGTTCCTACTGAATCAAACGCATTATCCCATATCATTCCTGGAGGTATTGGACCTGAATCAAAAAATGGTGCGCCACTTCCATCAGCAGTTATCGTATGTTCTGTAGAATCCTCATTTGTCCATGAAACTGTACTTCCTGGCATAACATTAATTGCTTGTGGAAAAAATGGTTCAAGATTGCCTTCATCGGCTGCTCCTATCGTAATACTTACTGATTCTTGAGAAAATGCAATGAGTGTTGGATTAGATAAAAATCCAATAGTTAGTATGGTGCTTGTCATTATTATTAAATTCATCAAAACTTTCACAGTATGCGCTAGTGTGAGGTTTGATATATAAAAAACTATATCTAATTAATTTAACTTTTAATTGAAAATCATTTTGATTTCAACAACAACCACAACTTTTAATATCTTCATCAATAAAATAGAATTTATTGACGACAAATACGTGTTGTAATATTAGGAATTTTCAGTTACAGTATTCTGTTCTTTTTATCTACATCAGAGTCAAAAGCCTATTCATAAACATAGGATAGGATACAGCTTGAATTTCTTATATATTGAGAAAATATTATAGTATAGTTAGAAAAGTTAGAAAAGTGGATTTGTAATTATTCATTATTTAAAAAGCTTCTAATTGTTTAGACGAAAAATTTTCCACCTGTAAATTAATCATATAAAAGTTCTCTATTGATATATAATAGAGAGGAGCATAACTATTCTAACTGCTTAATAAAGAACTAACAAAAAGTTTATGATTTTCATCTAAAGTAATTGGAATATAAGATTATATACCCTCAAATCGTAATCTATTGATCTTTTCTCAAAGTAAAATTGAATTTCCATTATTTCCTTACTGTTTTAATTAATAGTGAAACAATACTATTTGCTAAAGCATTCACAATGGCAGTAATTATATAATCGTTGTTGAATTAATAAATATCGACTAAATAAGATCTTTATGTTATTGTGATTGATAGTCTGTTATATATTTTTTATAAGTTTCCATTTAATCTTTAAATTTATACTTAATCCAATTTTCATCTCATATATTACTAATAGTAAATTAATTTAGAATATAATATTAAAATAATAATCAGTCTTTTAATTTGCTTCTTTTAGAATCACTAAAAAATTGGATAACTACAGGACCTAAAATATTCAATAAGTCTAGAATAAAAGAGATCTGAAATGGTAATAAGGAACCTTTTTGTTGAGCAATGATCTTTGCCTTCTCCAATGCATCTTCAAGTGAATATTCTTCCGATAGGGATTTTAGAAATTCATATAAAACTTGTTGACCTGTGGGTGTTTTTAGTAGTTGTGGTGTAAGTAGATCTGTTCTTTTCTTAATATTATTGAACATTTTATTTTATAATAAAATATTTACTTATTAGTTTATCAGTATTATAAAATAATCTTAGCAAAAGAATTAGTATATAGCTATTCAATAAATATTAGATAGTAGACCCATATTTGATGGACGAAATTCTAGTCGCACTCCTGGCGCCTAACTTGTGAAGTCATTTTCTATATAATGAAATGAAAAATATATAATCAATAGTATAAATCTTGATATCATTTAACAATTAATTAGTATTATGTCTTCAACCAAAAAAGCTAATATCAAAGAAAGTACCAATCAATTTAAAGAAACTACAAACAAATACCTAGATGAACAGAACCAACAAATTAAGAATACAACTTCTAACCTATCTGAAACTACAGACAAGGTTAACGAAAGCGTAAATAAATTTCAGGACAATAATAGAAGAATCATAGAAAAGAATGAGGATACTTTCAGGAGATATCAAGAACAAATCAACAAAACATCACAAGAAATATCAAATAACACTATAGAGTTACAAAAAAATGTTTTTAATACATATCAATCGTCATATGTCCAATTCTTGGATAACATCTATAAATCATGGGAAAATTTCAAGATTCCAGAAAGATATTCTGAAACATACGACACATTAAACAAAAATGTACAAGAGTATACAGTCAATGCAACAAATTT
>JAICHH010000192.1 GCA_025922715.1 Nitrososphaeraceae archaeon | reverse complement strand
TATGGTATACTTCCAACACTCAAAACTATGTTTTATTCTTTAGTTAATTTAAATATTATTCCAAATTCATATAATTATTATATATATCTTAATAAATATGCTTATAAGGCAAGAATTAGAGGAGATTTGCCTATTGGTTGCTTTCCTGAACAGGATTTACCAAGAATAACAAATTCCTATAACGATTTTGTTAATGCAAAGGAATACATTCAAAAAATAGTCAATTACCTTGAAGAAACCTCAGCAAATCCTACAACACAGGATCATAATTTTAATAATAAAAGTAGTAATGATAATTCCAAAAATATAGAAATTTGGGTAGAAAAGAATACACTTCATTTTACACTTCATAATTTGTTAAAAAATTTGAGTATCAAAATAATTTCCAATAAACGAACTAATAATTTGGAATTTATAACCAATAATATTAAACGTTTAAAATGTTCTGCGAAAGAAGATAAAAAAATATACATATTGTATTTTGGTAATTTTGATCTATTTAACAACAATATTGATAAAATTATCAATAATGCTCTAATAGATTTCAATTTAAATATTGATTTTAAAAAAATTGCAATCACTGAAAATCAAATGAGAAAATTTCATTTACCAGAAAATCCCAATCCTGAAATCATAAGAAAACTAGACAGCAATTTACGCAAAGATTATTTCATTAAAAAATACGGACGGCTGTTTCAGATAGAATTGGAATCTCTTCCAGCTTCTGCACCAGAAAAATTTAAGTATATTGTTCTAGAATCAGTAAATAATATTTTGAATAAATACAGAGATTGTGAAAATATTAAAAATATTCATTTAATGGCTTAATATTTAGATTAATTTCATTTAGTTTAATTCAAATATACTTAATCTAAAATGAATATCATTCCAAAAAGATAATATTATTAGATTCTAATTGGAATAGACATATCAACCAATCCAAAGTATATATCATAAATATCTACTATTATAAGATCAATAAATTATAAATTATAAGACTTAAAGTTAAGATAGATAGTAAGATAATATTCATTTTAATAGTAGTAGATAAACGATATATTATTATTTTGCACTTTTTATTTGTATTTGGTTTTAATTTATATCTAATAGCCATTGATTAAATATCATCAATACTAATCTATTTAATGTCAGAAGGTCCGGAAGTAAAGATTGTAGCAGATAAAATATCATCTTCAATGTCAGGAAAACAAATCGAAGGTATTATATTTAAAAATTTGAATATTGATATTAAAAATAAAATTATAGGATCTACATTAAAAGAAATAAAGACATTTGGTAAGAATATTGTAATCAAATTTTCTTCAGGAATTTATCTTCGTAATCATATGATGATGTGGGGAAAATGGCGGATTTATGACAGGCACAAGTACGATAAAGGATTAGCAATTCCACCTAATAGAGCCAAATGGAAAAGAAATCCATTATTACTAAAAAATGTTAAAGATGTAAGAGAGGACTCCCGTGTAAGATTAACGATTATTACTAAGGAAACAGTATTGATTGAATTTAATGGTCCAATTTTGGAATTTTCAATAGATAATCCTTCAGAAAAGGAACCAATAAAATCTCTTGGTCCAGATTGTTTAAGCGAAATTTTCAATATAGATGAGGCTAAAACGAGATTATATACAAAACAACAACTACTCATTTCGGAGGCTTTATTAGATCAAAAGATAATCTCTGGTATAGGTAATAAATATAAATCTGAAATTTTATTTAACTGTAAAATTTCGCCTTTTAAACGAATATCACAACTTGAGCCAACAGAAGAAGATATTCTTTTGGAAAGAATTCCAAAATTACTTAGATATGGCTATAAGAACTCTGGTAGAACTAGACATTTGTTAGAAAATGAGAAAAGTTCTTGGAATACTAGGCATTGGGTTTTCCGTAGAACAGGAAAAGAATGTTGGATATGCAAATCAGTGATTAAATCAGAAAAAATATTAACTAATCGTGCAACGTTTTGGTGTCCAAATTGTCAACCATAACATTTAATTTAAATGAAATTTTTCGTATCTATAATAAGTATAATTATATAAAAAATTCTTTTTTTCTGAATATTTAACCTATTGCAATTACTTAGGGGAGCTTAATAAACCACATCTAATATTTGTATTTGTATCAGGAAAGAGTAAAAACTATTACAAAAATTTTTGTAATGGGAGTCCAATGTATCTTATATAAGATTTTTTGTTCTAGTTATTTTTATTTGAATGTTTATTTGGATTTCCAAAATAATAACTTCACAAAGATAATTGATAATGAAGATTATATCATTAATAACAATAATAAAATTAACCTACAATATTTTAAATTGTCTTAGTTATAGAAAATGAATAGAAATTGAGTAATGAGAGCCTTAGAATCTATCTGTTTATAATCATTGTACTGGTGTTACCTCTGCAATATATGATAATGCAAATTGCCTTCAGCCAAATAGATAATTCATCTTCTTCCAATATTACTAAGACAATCCAGCCTCC
>JAICHH010000191.1 GCA_025922715.1 Nitrososphaeraceae archaeon | reverse complement strand
TCCACTTAAGATTCACAAAGATTAGCATGTTATAATTCGATATCAAACTTTAACAACTCAAAATAAATATATACAAATTTTAAATAAATTATATTATTGTGATAGAATCTAATTGTGAACATAGTAGAGTGGATGATAATTTTACAGTTTTAAGCAATGCAAATCAAAGATCTAAGCATAATTTTATTATAGATGATGATTTGGTCAACAGATTTGAAAAATTATCTGCAACAGATATTCTTAAATGGTCAATTGAAAATTTTGGAACTAAAATTGCATTAGCATCAAGTTTTGGTGCGGAAGATGTTGTAATTATTGATATAATGGTCAAAATAGATAAAAATAAAACGAAAATCGTGACATTGGATACAGGTAGATTAAATCAAGAAACCTATGATGTTATGGATGAAATACGTAAAAAATATGGTATTTCTATAGAATCATATTTCCCAAATTCAGAGCAAGTTGAAGAGATGGTACATAAAAAAGGGTTTAATCTTATGTATGAAAGTATCGAAAATAGAAAATTATGCTGTGAAATAAGAAAGGTAAATCCACTTAATCGAGCTCTAGCGTCTCTTGATGGATGGATAACAGGTCTAAGAAGAGAACAGGCAGTTACCCGTTTAAATATTAAAAAAATTGAAATTGATCCAACTCATAATGATATTCTAAAGATTAATCCCATTGCTGATTGGAGTGAAGAGATGGTTTGGGAATACATAAAAGAAAATCAGGTTCCATATAATAAATTACATGATATGGGATTTCCAAGTATTGGCTGTGAACCATGTACTCGTGCTATTAGCAAAGGAGAAAATCGTCGATCTGGCAGATGGTGGTGGGAAGAATCGTCTGAAAAGGAATGTGGACTTCACATTGACCCTAGTATAACAAAAAAATCTTAACTTTTATAGAGATAACCATATTTTTATACATAGAATGGACAATAGGAATATCGGTAATAATCTCTTTTGATTATATACGGACACAGTAGATCTCATTGATGGCCAATAGCATTTTTATCTTAAATTGCGGTTATTATGTATAGTTTTATTATCATACTAGGAAATTGTAAAATTATAATGGTATTTGAAAAGAGTTAATAATACAATGAATGGTCTAAAAGATAAAAAATTGGAGAATATTTCTATTCAAAATAATATTATAAAAAAAATTCCTGAGCCACATGGCGGTCGACTTGTAAATAGAATTGTTGAATCAAAAAATAGCAATACCAAGGATATGTTTTCCATCGAAATTGATGATAATCTTAGAAATGATGTTGAAAATATTGGAGATGGTATTTTTAGTCCGTTAGAAGGTTTTATTGGAAAAGATGATTTTGAAAGTGTTTTAAAATCTGGAAGATTAAAAAATGGATTACCATGGACAATTCCTATAATCTTAGATGTGGAAGAACCACTTGCAAAAAAAATACAAGATTATCGGGAAATATCATTAAAAAATAAAGGTGAACATTTTGCAACTCTATACTTTGATGAGTTTTATTCGTATAATAAATTAAATATGGTAAGGGCATTATACCAATCAGAGGATGAACAACATCCTGGAGTAGCTAAGACCTTTAAAATGAAAGAATATTTAGTTTCTGGAAGAATCGATGTATATAAAAAAATAAATAACTTCAAATTACGAAATTATAGATTAGAACCACTAAAGACTAGGGAAGAGATTAAAAGAAGAGGTTGGAAAACTATTGTTGGTTTTCAAACCAGAAATATTCCTCACATTGCACATGAAATGCTTCAAAAAGCGGCTTTAAATATCTACGATGGATTATTTCTCAACCCTTTAATCGGAAAAAAGAAAATAGGTGATTTTAAAGACGAATTGATACTTGAATCGTATATAAAGTTAATAGAAAATTATTATCCACAAGAAAGAGTGATGTTTGTTACTCTTCATACAGAAATGAGATATGCAGGACCTAAAGAAGCAATTCACCATGCCATAATGAGAAAAAACTTTGGTTGTTCTCATTTTATAGTAGGAAGAGATCATGCTGGTGTAGGTGATTATTATCCTCCCTTTGCAGCTCAGGAAATCTTTAAAGAATACCCTGATATTGGAATTGAACCAATATTTTTCCCATCATTCTATTACTGTAAAAAATGCTTAGGATATGCTAATGAGAGAAATTGTCCTCATAGTTCCGAGTATAAAGAAGAATTATCCGGGACAAGAATGAGAAAGATGGTAACTTCTGGAGAAATGCCAGGAAAACATTTAATGAGGCCAGAAATTGCAGATGTAATTATAAAATTTCAAGATCCATTTGTTTCTTAATATTTTGGTATAATACAAAAACTATGTCATTTTTAATAATTCTTTTTGGTTATTTTACTTAAAATGATTTGATAAGGATTGATTCTAGTAACTAATTTTATTGCTCTTCTATTTTTAATCAATCTTTGATTTACGTTCATATTACTCTAAATAATTTTATATAAAATGCAATCAATGCATGAAAATTCTTTATTAAATTTTTTGAAATTTTCTT
>JAICHH010000190.1 GCA_025922715.1 Nitrososphaeraceae archaeon | reverse complement strand
ATCTTTTCATTTTCGCTTTCTAATTTAGGTTTATTATTGCTACTGGTAATACTCATATATTTTTCATCAAAAATTTTTTCCTTACAAATATCACATAGCATAATTTGTTCTGCGTTTTCTTTTATATTTGAAATATCTTCTATCAAATTTGTAGTTTTTATTGTAAATAGATTACCTATAATTTTTTGGATTTTAGCTCAAAACTCATTATATACCTTTCATATTTTATTCCTTGGATTTATCATTAAATTACAATCAACTTTATTATATGAAGAAAAAATGAAATAAGGTTAGTAATGATAATTTTGTATTTTCGAAAAATTTTTTTTAGATTAAAATTTGAAACTATTTTCCATTATTTTAGGGAGCGATAACGAGAAAAAATTTATGATTAATAATTAATAAGATCATCTTGTTTAATATTAGAACAAAGTTCATGATGTGATAATCAATAATTAAAGGTTTATCCTAATTAAATATAAATAAGTAGAAATTTAATTATAATTTATTCAATTAATAATATTTATATTTATACATTAATTTACCAAAAACCAGATCAAAGTCTTACAAGCAAATTTGTTACTAGAAATTAAAAATCATATCTTTAATGATTTTTTTATAAAATCTATAATTACTGGGATCTCAGAATAATCGATTAAGATCACAATATAGATAGCTAATCCAATATCATGAGCATTTTCTAGGATGAAAGTATCTGTTATCCAAGCAATATGGATAAATTGGATAAAAATAGCACCCAAAAGCAAAATGTTTTTTTTAGACAAATTTACAATATAGAATAAAGAGGTAAGGATCAAAGCTGGGATTTCAAGATAATCAATGGCTGCAAAAATAAAATTTTCAGGAAGATGCCAAATCTCTTGAAATAAAAAGTAAGGAATTGTTGCAACATAGGTTAACCAGATTAGATGAATAATCTGAGTTGAAATCAAGATAGTAGTAAATCTTAGGAGAACTTTATTATATGATTCATAAAGTTCTGAGATTTGCTCCCTCCTATTCATTTTGGTCATTGTGTAATCTATCACATCCTTAATAACTAAAGTTGGTACATAATCTGTATTTTAAAGTACACGTCAGTGATTCGATGAAGCAAGAATTACTCTTTCTTCGATCAAGAATTGAAAATTTTTTATGATATAATAAATCTAAAAGATTATCTCTTCAATTGTAGAACTTACAGAAACAAAATTTCCATCTCACAACTAGATTATCATTAATGATAATCACTAATGATTATTCTATTATCGTTTAAAATTCTACAATATATATCAAGCAATGATA
Source organism: Nitrososphaeraceae archaeon (assembly GCA_025922715.1). GTDB lineage: Archaea > Thermoproteota > Nitrososphaeria > Nitrososphaerales > Nitrososphaeraceae > TH1177. The sequence goes on along the minus strand of JAICHH010000190.1, from coordinate 1,261 downwards.
TAGATTATATATCATTTATTTCTTTTTATATAAAATTCTTATCTTTTTTTATCCTTTTTTTTAATATATATTTAAATTCGAGTTTAAAGAAGAATCCTTGATAGAAAATGGCTCAGATGCCTGCACTCATACCTAAAGAAGTAGAAATTCAAAGATTAAAAAAGATCTACATAATGGTCATTATGCTAGGTTCTATTGCTGCATCAGTAGAAGTTGATAACTTCGTTGATGGTTCATTGCATCAAACAGCTATTAGAGATAGCGCATTCACACCAGCTCACTGGTGGTTATACAGTCACTTCATTGCATTACCATTGGGATGGGGATTTGTAGCAATGTATGATAGAAGAGTTCCTGTACTTAGAGGTCCAAACAATTCTATGAATACAGGATTAAAGATAACCATAATTGGTTACTTGGCTACAATGTTTACCATAGGTGTTAATGAAATGTGGCACTTTTGGTTCGTAGAAGAAATATTTGCGGTACCAAACCACTGGATGTTTAACATGGGAGTAGTTGTTGCTTTCATGGGTGCTCTTGCATACGTAGTAAGAGTATATGCAAGGTTGGTAGAACTTGGTGCTGAAACACCAGGAAAGAATCCATATGTAGCAGAGATGTACAAACTAGCATTGGAAGGAAAACTATACAGCAGATCTATTCCATAGAACCATAGAACACCATCCATAAAAATAAAAGAATACAGTAATACAGATACAAATAAGAATAAGAAGAAGAAAAAAGAAGAAAGATTTCTTTACCCTTTATTTTATTTTTGATTAAATTAATAAGGTTAATTTTCTAAATTTTATCAGTATAGTAAATCATTGATGTTGATGGCATTTATATGAAAGCAATAAAATTTATTACTAAATAGGTTGAGAAACAATAAAAAAAGTAAAAGAATAAAAAAAAGTAAAATTCCTGTAAATGAAATTACACAAGAAGAATTAGATATATTCTTGAATACAATAGAACAATCAAGTGAATATGTCAGGATAAGACATCTTCAAAAAATCTTCAGAGACAAATTAGATCCTATAAAGATTAATACTATTCTCAAATATTTAGAGAGATCAAAAACAATAAACGTAGATTTAGACGGAAATATTATTTGGATAAAGAGTGATGTAAATAGACAATTAACTTTTTGGGAAAAAGCATCAATAAAAAATGATTTAAAAGAATTAAATAAATAACAAATATTTGATCAAAATCAACAATGAAAAATAATTATAAAAATTCTGACAAGAAATAT
>JAICHH010000189.1 GCA_025922715.1 Nitrososphaeraceae archaeon | reverse complement strand
GAAATTATTTACATAAATTAGAAGATGCCTCAACATAAAAAGGAGAATAATAAGAATGACAATAAGAGTAATTGAAGTTTGGGACGCTGCAGATAGGTCCGAAAGTCTATATCAAAGAATCAATGACGTATTAAGAGATAATAATATTACTAGGGAAGAACTTATTGATATAAAATATTCTACTGTTTATATCCCAGACGATAAAAAAATAACCAGTCAAGCACTAATAATATTTGATAAAAAAGAAGAAGAAGTTGTCATAACAGAATTAGATGTAGTTGATGATAAAGATGAATTAGAGATTAAGAAATGAGTTCTTCTACTACTACTTATAATAAAGGAATTTGGCAGAGGGTGGCGATACCTTGTGAAAATTTTTCACAAGGTAAAACTAGAGAAACTTTGCTAACACTCCCTGTAAATTACCGGAAGTGAATGAAACTAGGAATATAGTTGCTAATTTTATTTATATAGGAATCAATAAAATAAAAAGTAACAAATCAAGTTCATGTAATATGTTATTAGAAATATTTATAACGTGGGGATGTGTCGACTTGAAAGATTGTAGTGGTGCAGGAGATTTATCCAATATTGCTTCTACTTATATAGGTATTATAATAGGAGCATTAATCGGGGGCTTTATCAGTTGGTTGATATACAATAGACAAGAGAAAATTTCTAAGACACAAGATACAATGCTAAATGGTATCAAAAAATTACAAGACAAACAAGAACATATTTTAGAAAAGATACAAATCTTTGAGCAGAATCATGACATAATATTAAATGATATTTTCATGTTAGAGAAGAAAATAGATTCATTATTAGAAAGCAAATAATTAATTTAGATAGAAATCAATTTTATTATTTATTTATTTTAATTCACTGCTAATAACATCTTCATTCATCCAGATCTTTTATTGAAAAATACTTCTTTGCATAAGAGGAATCTTTCCACAATTTTCTAAGTTCTATTTTTTATAAGAATCACTTCCAAACGCAGCATCACTAAAATGATGATGCATATAAAACCTTCTTCTACGATTTTTTATGCTAATATAAATTTAGGAAGAGGTTTATTTTTTTGGTATATCTATTTCTACTTGTTGTAATTTACTTGGAGGAACACAATTAAGGCAAAAATTTTTCAAGTTGTCGTATTGAACATGACATTGTGGACATTCTTTTATAATCATTGTATAACTTCCGCTCCAATCAATTTCTGTTCCACAATTACTGCAAACTTTAGGTCTGTTAGTTTTTGAAGCATGAAGTATATTATCACAGTTTCCACATCTATAAATAGATGATATATCAAAACCTTTTGTAAGTATATTATAGATAGTAGCAACAAATTTAACTTCTACAGGGTCAGTAGGATTAAAAATTTTTGGTTTACTCTTCATATATTTTTTTATATTTTAGGGTTAAATAAGGTTTTGAAAGTAAATTAATTTCATTAAAAACCATAGCCCTCTCCAGCCAAACAGAAGAAAGAAGAAAAGGCTATGGCAAAGGATGAAGTTTCTTGGTGTATAGAGTATATTCAAATCTTTATAGTATCCAATAATTTGATACAATTTATTTTTTATTTATTTATTTATTTTGGACAGAGGAAATAACATCAAGCTTATTTGGATTTGCTATTACTATTAACATAAACATGCAAGAAAAAGTTGGCTGCCCTATTTGTAAACACCTTTGTTTTAAAAGTCTAGTATGTGAGATTGATTGGAAAAGCCATTTTCAAAAATTTGGAGGACATTATGATGAAAACGGTAGAATCCGATATTGTTCCTCCAGTAAGTAAAACTTTTTGGTGTATCTATGGTCATTCTTGGATACAAACTTAATATAATTATTTTTCCAGAGAAAGTAAAAGGAAAGAATTTGGCCATTTCACTTTCACTTTTCTGGACTTGACATTTGTAGTGAGTGGTAAATTACAATATAATAACTCGGAGTTATAAGCAATTATAACAGATATTCTATTGATCTATAGGAAATTTATAGAATAAGTTTTATTTTAGTTTTAAGTTTACTTATTTTGATCTATTAGTAATATATTCATTATCCTCCTTATCTGTTATTGATAAAGAATATTTCTTATAATTTTTATAATCTAAATTATGTCAAATCCATGATTTATAATATTTATCTATTTATTTTATTTAATAAAAGTCAATTAGTAAAATAATATTTCATAGCATTGGTAAAACAATACAGAAATTTCATTTCGCTTCTACATAAGAAAAATAACTTAATAGAAAATATAAAATTATTTTTTATTCAATTGAAAATAGATCTATTGCATTTCCATCGTTAATATTAAACTCATCAACTAATTATTTATTTTCTAACAATGAATCTATTTTCTTATCAAATATCAAAATATTGTTTAACATTTCATCATGATTTTGCTCAACTATTTGTATCTTTTCTAAAATAGGTTCATGTTTTTCAAATGAAGATTTACAATACCAAGATATTGTAACTAATTTCTCCAAGGATAAAGAAGAACAAAACTTTCGTTATCTAAGTAATATTAGGATTTAACTTAAAAGTTTTTGTTT
>JAICHH010000188.1 GCA_025922715.1 Nitrososphaeraceae archaeon | reverse complement strand
ATTCTTGCAATTGGATTAATTTCTATTCCATCCTTGCTCGAGACTGTACACGCACAAACTAATATGACAAACACTACTAGTTCATCGGTACAAAACCAGACAGCACAGACAGCACAGAACCAAACTGCTCAAGGTGCTAATCAAACAATGAGTAAAGAAACCCAAGCATTAATGACATTAGATATACCCGTGATCAAAGAACAATTAATGAACGCAAAGCAATCACTTGTTAATGGAAATACAGAAGAAGCCTTAGCAGGAATTACAGATGTAGAAATCCCATTATTACTGTTACAAAACAAACCATCTTTTGTTGGCGATTTACAAGAAATTAAAAATTCTATCTCTAAAGCTGATATCAATAAGGCATTAGATGATCTTACCAAAATTCAAGCAGAGATTCTAAAGGCAGAGACGGAATCGTTAAAAGCCCAACTAGCCAATCCAATGCTTTCTCAGCAAAATAATGATGATCAAGGCTAAGATAATAAAAACAACTAACTAACATTCTAATTCAAAATTTTTTTATTTTGATTGTCACTTAAAACATAGAATCCAGTCAAAATGATATCAAGAGAAATAAGACAATAATAATTGCGTATAAATTTAATAAAACCATCTCTCGGATGCAATAAATGTCATCATTAATTTTCTTACATTCACGTAGAATTGAAGTATAAAATAAAAAGATCATGGATAATATAAGAATCAATTAGTTCCAAGTCTGTTGTATTTTGTTTAAAAGGCCTACATAAAGAGGAATGTAAAGATAATACAGTATAGAAGTTGAGAAATTACTCTTTAAATATTATCTAATAATCCATATTCAGAAATATATTATAGATGATTTATCAGATACAATTTATCAAGATTTTATACTATTTATTTATAAGGTATTAAATTGACTGATCCTATATATGAGAAAAGGATGTTATGATTTAAATAAATTATCGAGTAGTATTATGATTCATAAGACTATTGAATTAATATTTAGCTATAATTTTTTTGAGTTTGAGGGTTAATTTTTAAAATTAGATTTTCTAAAAATTATTTGAGGTCGAATCAATTGGAGAAAATATCTAAACTTAATAATAACATAATTATGATAATAGCTATATCCACTATTCTATTCTTTCTGTATTCCTTTGATTATTCATATTCAATAAATAATGAAAATAATGAAATTAAAGATGAGGAATTTGACTATATCTTTGACCCTGGTGAATATATTGCTAGTGAAGACACAATAGAAGAAAATGGCAATATTGATAGTGAGAAAAATCAAAATAATTTAATTAAGACTTTTGATAAAGACGAGCAAAACAATGATAATTCCTATTATAATAATATTTTAATAGACAAATCAGAAGATAATATCACTGATTATAACTTTGTAGCAGCAGGAGATTGGTACTGTAATGAAGAAACAAAGAAGACAATAAACAATATTCTTGCTGTACATCCAGAACTAATAATTACAACTGGAGATCAGGTAAAAGAATCTCCTTCTGCTGCTTGTTGGATTCAAATGTCAGAGCCTATTAAAGATAAAATGAAAATTGCAATAGGAAATCATGATGCTGAATTTGCATATATATATAAACAGATTGTTAACTATCATAATTTAAAAACTCCATATTATTCTCATGATTTTAAGAATATTCATTTTATAAGTATGTCTACGGAACATCCATTTGCAGATGGAAGCATGCAATATAAATTTATTAAGAGTGATTTAGAAAAATCATCTCAAAATTCTAATATTGATTGGATTATAGTACATCAACATAAACCTCTTTACTCTACTTTACAGGACAAAAAAGAAGCAGAACAACTACGAGACACATATCAACAGCTCTTCCAACAATATGACGTTGACTTGGTAATCTCAAGCCATAATCAATATTATGAAAGGACTTTTCCTTTGTTATACAATGCGGATTTTGAAAAAATGACAAATAAAAAAGTAGAACCTAAACCAATTATTACTGTAAATAACACGTCCGAATATCCACCTACTAATGGAATTGTATTTCTGACAGTAGGTACTGCAGGAGATAAACTCAATACGGTTAAAGAAAAACCTGACTTTTATGTTATTCAGGAGAGTAAATTTGGATTTTTAAACGTAAAAATAGAAAATAATGGCGATACATTAGTTGGGGAGTTCCACTCCAATGATGGAAAAATAATAGACCAATTTAGACTAAATAAAACCTAGAATTTCCATTATTTTATACTATTTTGGACTAATACTTCAAAAAATCAGAATTTGATCTGGTTATGACTTTGGCGATAATGCGCTGAAAGACACCCGACTATAAATTAATGATAAATTATAGCTAAATTTTTTTCTTTTAATGTTCGATAAGTGATATAAACCCTTTTGGATATAAAGAAATAGAATGGTATCATTAGAAACAGGAATTGCATTAATTATAATAGGAATAATTTTGTTAGTTTTGAATAGGTTCGTTCCCTCGCTTCCAGCAAGACTACTGTATGTGATAGGATCTATTGTTCTAGTCATTGGAATAATTATGGTTATATTATATTTTGTATTTGGAGTTGTATGATCGCTATAATAGCAAATATTCT
>JAICHH010000187.1 GCA_025922715.1 Nitrososphaeraceae archaeon | reverse complement strand
CCATATTGCTATTTTTATTTCATAATTCGTGACTTTTTTCTACTATATTTTTAACTTTGTTGGTATTTGCTTGAACTCTCATTATATTCTCTCCATAAGTATATAAGCCCAATTGGTTAGCGGGCTCAGAGGTGTATCAACTGATTTTGACAAAATTTTGTAGTTCAAAGAAAGAAATGTAATTCTTGCTTAGGATTATTAATACGATAGTATAATTTATTGAAATATTAAAATTAAATAATATAAAGGACAATGACATCAAAAGTAGAATTCATCTGTAGACTATTCTCCCTTTTCAAGGAGGAATAATTTCTCTTACTTCTATATCATATAAATCAAAATCAAGGTTATTTGTCTTTAAAATCATTTTAGGAGAACCCCATGACATAACCGCTCCTTTAGTTATTGCTCCACATTCATTCATTTTTGCTTTTCCAGAATTAATTCCCCATTTGCCATCATCAATTTTTTCATGTAATTTTACATAAGGTCCTTTTCCTTCATTTTTTGTATCGACAAAACTTTCAAGTTTTACTTTGGAATTGTTATCAAAATTGTAAACTATTGCTTTAAACCCAATTTTTTTATTATAAAGATTGCCTAAATCTATTTTTTCATTAGGTTTATCTATTATATACTCTGCATGGTATTGTTCTTTTTTCATTTGTAATTTACCATCTGCTAAGATATTATTGTGATAGCTTGAACCTCCACAATAAGCATCAGGATATTCTTTAATTTCTTCTTCTCCTTTGCTGTCATGTATAATAGAACGAGAGACAACGGAAATAGCTTGATCTCTTTTTTCTGCTTCCAACATTTTGAATATTACAGTAAATTCTATATTCTTGAAGTCGCTTGGATATAGCCAGTAACCTTGTTTGTCTAATATACTAAAATTCCATGTCTCAATTTGTTTCATCATTTCCTTTTGGGTTAAGATTCCTGCTTGTTTTGTAGAAATATCAATTCTTGTTGTTCCCTTACCCACTTTCCAGCTTCCATCTGAATTTCTCTCTGAAAATACTTCTTTATGTTTTATTTCATCAATTTGTCTTAAATCATTAGGATTTTTATTGTTAAATCTATAATATTCTCCATCTGGGTTATCTCTATAAATCGGATAGATTCGTTCTTTTTCTTCTATTGGAGCAAAAGGTAGTAATTGTATTTTTATAATTTCTGAAACTAATGTACTTGTTAGTATAGAGATTCCAAAGATTATAATTAATACTAGTGTATATTTATATTTCTTTAGGATTAAAAATAATGTAACAATAATTACAGAACCAATGATTACGTAGTAATTTTTAATTAATCCAATAATAACTGCTAAAGCTATTAAAATTACTATCTTTAAAATCAACCAATTCAATTATAGACTCAGTAAATTGTATTTTAGCAAATATTAGTGTTCAATTTCCAAAAATACCATTTACTCCTTTAAGAAATAAGTTATATATAATAATTGATGAATAGAATAGAATGCAAATATCTTTTTAATTGACTCTCTTGTTCTATGAACTAATAAGATTAAATGATAAATTAATTGTCTATTATAGATAATAGTAATTATCAGATCTGTCATATGCCTCATTGTATTTTCTAATATCTACTAATTTCTACTTTAGACCTTCTCTAATTTCGCCACTGAAATTAGATAGTACATCAGTTCCAGATAATGCTATTTTCTTAGATGCTTCTCCTAGCTGATTAAGAATATTTTTTGCCTCACTAGGACTTATTATGCCAGTAGAATTATTTGCAACTTCTGATGCCATATTTTTTATTTTTTCTGCAGTAGTTTTTATTAAATCTGTTATACTGTTTGTTGTTGTTGTTTCCTGTCCATAACCTGGAAGTAAAGTTATCATCGAAAAAACAAATACCACTGTAAGAAATATTGATTTGAATGCTAATTTCATTGTATTCATTGATAATGTAATAAGAAATAAGTACTATTTAGAATAATCTCTCGCTGGTCAGTTGCCTAATGAAATTAATTACTTGACACAATTTTCTAGTTCAATAAATATTGTAAAATATATTAAAAATAAAATTACACAATGAAAATGAAGCAATACCATAAAAGATTTTATTTCTATGGAAAAACAGTACCAGAATTATTAGATAAAATAAATGAATTTACAAAACAATACAGCATCCAAAACATCGTTGATGTATCAATAATGGAAGTATTAGACAAACAAATACAAGTCAAGAAAAATTATGCTAATGGTGAAATTAATAATAAATCTGATAATAGGATAAAAACCTCAATTTTTAGATACTCTCATTATGCAATAGTTATGATTTTAATAGAGGAATAAATAAAAAATTATATCAAATTTGCACGGTCAAGTACTGGTCTTATTATATTATATATCGCAAAAATAATAATCATAAATAAAAATAGATTGAATCCTTTGGTTATTGAATCATTATTCATTTTAAATTACCATACAATTCGAATGAACTACAATATTAGCAAAAAAGATATACTCATTGATACCTCTTTGAAACAGAATTTCTAAATTCTTCATAAAGTGATGCTATTATTTCATAACCATGTAAAACGGAATCAACAGTAGTCATAAAATTATGTTTTGAAAATCCAT
>JAICHH010000186.1 GCA_025922715.1 Nitrososphaeraceae archaeon | reverse complement strand
TCAGATCAGATCAGTATAATGTGTAATCATTAGTACACTTTCTAATACAATATATTTATTTTTAAAGAATTTGATATATAATAACCTATTTTGAATTCTACTACTACTACAACTATTACATTTAGAATTACAAAAAAATATGATGATTACCTTTGCAAAAAAGCAGAACAAGAAAGAGTCAGTGTTAATATAATAACAAATAGAATCTTAGGAGAATATAGAATGGCAACAGTTTATAGAAAATTTGGAACAGTTGAATAACTACAAGCTTATTATATTAAATTACATTCCATTAATAATGAAATTGTAAGTAATTTTATATGCAAACTCAAAATATTGATTACCGTAGAAAGTGTTTGTATACTAAGTGCAGAAACGATTGGAATACTATTTTATAATTATTCTATTCTTCTATCAATTCCAGTAGCAATGCTAGCAGGAGCGTTAACAATAGTAACCATTGAAGTCTATAAAAATAAAAGTCAAATCGCAATCTTGTGATAGTTATGATTGCAATGATATATGATAGAAGATTGATTAGTATTTTTTATTATAATATATCTTTAGTATAAAGGTTAGAATTTTTTGAAAATGTCATACATAATAAGGCTATGAAAAGTTCCTTTAAAGCATCAAAGAATTATTTCAATCCCTTTTAGTTTCATGCATAACTATAATAACGAAAATTCCAGAACACAAGGCTATCCATCCCGTTATTTGAATTGCTATATTTATACTAAAGAAATCTGCAATAAAGCCTATACCTAAAGCACCTATTACAAATCCTAAATCTCTCCAGAATCTATAAACTCCTAATGATGTTGCTCTCCATTGTGGATGAGCAATATCACTAATAGCAGCAAGTAAAACAGGATACACAAATGCAGTTCCTATACCCAAGAGAGACATTCCAATCAGTATGCCAATATAAGTATTTTGAAATAACAGAATTAACCAAATTCCTATTGCTTGCATAATCATTCCTGGATATATCATTTTTTTTCGTCCTACTATATCACTAAAGGGACCGGTTGCAAGTTGTAGAAAGCCCCAAACTCCAGGATGCAGTGCTTTTAAGAATGCAGTATCATTTACACTTATTCCAAAAGATAGAAAATAGAGTGTAAACAATCCCCAAGAGACACCAAATACTAAATTATTAACAAGTCCTGCTTGACTTACTGCTAAAAATGAACGATTCTTCCATGAAGTTTCAATAAATACTTCCTTAAAGTTTAGATTTTTATCTTTGTTTGGTAAATATGAATTACTATTTATTGTTTGTTTTTTTTCATCATTTTCATTATTTAGTGATTCTATCATTTTTCTATTTTCATCCTCATCTCTTTTTTCTTTTTTTTCATAATTTTTTATTTCTAATTGGGTAAATTCTTTTGTGTCTTTAACTAATAATAAAGAAATTAAAAATCCAGCTATAGGAAATATAATTCCAAGGTAAAATGGATATGGTTTTAATCCATAAATGGCTGCAATGTAACCAGTTAAAAAACCTACTAAAGCAACTGATACATATCCAGCAAATTCATTAAGTCCTAATGCTAATCCTCGTTGTTTTGTTCCAACTAAATCAATTTTCATATTGACAGTCATTGACCAAGCCAATCCTTGGTTTATTCCGAGTAATACATTAGCAAATAAAATCCAATTCCAGTTAGGAGCAAGTAATAAAATAAAAGGAACTGGTAATCCAACTAACCATCCTAAAATCAATACATTTTTTCTTCCAAATTTATCAGAAAGGCTACCTGCAAAGAGGTTTAGGATGGCTTTAACTATACCAAAGCTAGCAATAAAAGACAATATTAATGCATTAGATTCCAAAGCAAATTCTTCTTTTCCTAAAATAGGGATGACTGTCTGTTCTAGTCCAATCATTGCTCCAACAAATGCATTCACTACTATTAACAAAAGAAATTGGTTAATGTTGGGTTTTAGACCCAGTTTAATTGAACTAAAATCTTCATTGGTTTTGATCTTGTCTTTGTGATCACTATTATTGTTAAACACCTTTTATGATATCTGATACAGAAACTAAGATATTTTTCTATTTCTCTTTTAGATAAATAATAAGCACATTAATAACACTTTTTATAGTTTAAGTTAAATTATGTAAATTATATTCTATATTCTTCTTATCGTAATCACATAGACATTGTAAAAATAAATGAATTAAAAAGAATTTTTTTAATATATAAAGGGAACTATCAAAGAATTCAAATGATATGCAATTTTGGAAAATGTAGAAAATAATAGTGAAACCATTGTTGTAACCTTTTGGGAGACTAGAGAAGATATGGAAAATTATTATTCTAAATATAACAATATTTTATCTGATCTTGTGGAAAAAGTCAAACCAATATTTGAACAATTGCCAGAAAGATCAGATTATAAAATAGCACTATTTAAACTAGATTAACTTCTTCTATATCTAATTTATAGAACAAAACTATTTGATATCCATTTTCTTGCAACAAGTATATCTTCTTGAATTAAATTGTGACTTGAATCCAGCCACTTTACCATTATATTTGCGTTAGTTTTTTGAAATAATCTGAAAAGATTTTCTGTTTCAGTTCTAGAAACTATAGGATCATATACTCCTGCAGATAACAATATTTTTTTAGTTGA
>JAICHH010000185.1 GCA_025922715.1 Nitrososphaeraceae archaeon | reverse complement strand
TCTTTCCAATTCTGCTAAAGATGAAATATAGAAAACAAATGCACTTATGGGAGCAATGGCGAAAAACCAAAACGCATATTGTGATTCCACAATGTCTGTCAGATTTAAGGAGCCACTAAGAAGAACAATAGAAAGAGCTGACAAAATAAAAGGAATTTCAAATGCAATCAGTTGATGCAGAGCTCTGAGACCGCCGATGAAGGGATATTTACTATTACTGGACCAGGAAAAAAGTAGTGCAAGTAGTGGAAAAAATCCTAGTATTGCAAAAATGGCAAGGAGTCCAACATCTAGATCAGAGACAACCCAACCGGGAGCTACTGGGATAAGGGCCGTCAAAGCAGCGGCAGTGGCTACAAAAATAATCGGAGTACTCCAAAAGATAGGTTTATCTGCTCCTGATGGAGCAATAATCTCCTTTGAAATTAATTTTAAACCATCGGCCATTAATTGTAATATCCCTTCAATTTTCCCTGCGTATAATGGACCTGTTCTTAATTGCATTTTAGCGAGGAATTTTCTTTCAACGAAAATAGTTGTTGCTGCTATCAATGCAGCATACATGAATCCAGGAAATATAGCAGCTCTGAAGATATCGGTATGAATAAGGAATTTAATTATTGGAATTGTACGAGTAGGATCCACAATCATTGACAAAAAGAGATAAGGAGTAATTACTTCCCCGTTAGAATAGGGGAGAGGAATATAAAATAAAATAATAAAAATTAAAGGCAGACCTACAAGTGAAACTATTACTATGATCCAAAATATTAACCAAACAACTGATCCAACAAAACTACCAAATCTAAAATCTTTTGGAGCTGTTGCCATCTTTATCGGTCCGCCTCCACAGGCCAATAGTTTAGAGCCCAATATATAGATGGCATATCTCCGAGGTGTGAACCAACCAGTAAATGAGGCAAAGCCAATATGTTCCTAAACGATCCAACTGAAATTTTTACTCTATAGGGCTTAGAGGAACCATCACTAACGATATAATAGGATAAGGCACCTCTTCCTGACTCGACTCGTTTATAAGCTTCACCAATAAGCCCCTTAGGATTCGATTGTAATTTCAATCTTACTTCCCCTGATTCAGGCATCTTATCTAGCAGTTGACGAGTAATATTACATGATTCACGCATATCAAGAAATGGAACATAAGCTCTTGCAAAAGAATCACAGGTTTTCATATATTGCACTTTGAAGTCAATTTCATTATAAACATCATATGGTTCAACTTTTCGAACATCATGAGGAACTCCTGAGGCTCGTAAGACTGACCCTGTAACACCTAAGTCTATCGCATCTTCCTTAGGTAGAATTCCTACGTTTTCTGTTCTTTGTCTAAACAAAGGATTATTATAAAAAATATCCTCATATTCTTTTAATCTTTTTTCAAAATAATTGATATATTCTAAGCATTTTTCCTTAAATCCCTCAGGCATATCATTTCTTACACCTCCTGGAATATTGAAGGCATGTGTGACTCTTGCACCTGTAAGTGCTGCAAGCAGATCAATAAACAATTCTCTGTCACCTGCAGGCCACATAAACATTGTGGAATGTCCTAAAAATATACCATAAATTGCAAGCCAATATAATGTATAAACCTGACGATTTAGTTCAGATGCAATAGCCCTAATAAATTGTCCTCGTCTTGGTACTTCGATTCCCAGCAATTCTTCTACTGCTAGGCTATAAGAATAAGTGATATTTGTAGAATCATGAATTACCGGTCGCTCTAGGTGAGGAATATTTTGAATGAAGTTTCGGTATTCACACATTTTTTCCTCTCCTCTGTGAACATAGCCGGGATCAGGATCACAATATACAATATAATCCCCATCGACTTTTATTGTGAATCTAAAATGTCCAGAGCCTGGATGTTGAGGACCTACACTCAATGTCATTAACCTGTCCTCTGCCGCTTCTTTAACTACATCTAATCCTAATTTGGTAGTTTCTTTTATTTTCCTTTCCAAAGATTCACTATATTTATTTGTCAAATCATTCTACCTACCTTTAATTCTAAAATCTTTTTTTAATGGAGGAATGTCTGCCCAATCTTCTGGTAGAAGAAAACGTTCATTTCTAGGATGGCCTTGGAAATATACACCCAACATTTCATATGTTTCTCTTTCATGGTATTCTACGCTTTTAAATACAGGAAGCAAAGAGGGTAAGTAGGATGAATTTCTATCTGTTTTGGTAGAGAGCGCAAAAATAATTGAAGCAAGTTCTTCATGAGAATAAGAATTTAAATGATAAATCACTTCAATAACATTCTCATTAGGATAATCAGTTCCACATACCGATTCTGCATGATCTAGACCAAGCTGACTTTTCAAGAAAAATGCAACCTCAATAATATGTTCTGGTTCCACGTAAACTTTTATACGATTGGGTTTTGTATATACTAATTGAACTTTATCTTTGAATTTTGAGGATAATTCAGAATATAACGAATGTTCTATATTTAAATCTGGTTCAACAATATTCAGATTTGAGGTAGTCTCCTTTCTATCATTATTAACATCTGTCATTTTATTTTCGACCTTTTTATTTTTTCTTGCAATAGCATACAACCCTGAATAAGTGTCTCTGGTCTTGGTGGACATCCTGGTACATAGACGTCTACTGGAAGTATACCATCTACTCCCGGCAAAACATTATAGGAAT
>JAICHH010000184.1 GCA_025922715.1 Nitrososphaeraceae archaeon | reverse complement strand
TAACTTAATAAAATGTTGCTATTATCTTATATAGAACAGTTACATGTTCCTAATACACTGAGAAAATTAAATAAATATAAAAAGATACAATAAATTTGATTTCAAATCCAGTACATCATCATTTATAATCATTAGAGTAGTAAATTTTTAAATTTATTTTTTGTTTATCTAAATAATTACTTTAGAGAAAGGGAGAGGAGATAAAAAATTTTATTTTTGAACTAAGAATACTTGAATTGCTTATAAAACAAAAATAGTAGATTTAAAAATATTAGGTTAATTGTTTAACTAGTCAGAATTACCTTTACATATTTTTGCATATTTCCTTGTATCTTTGGCATCATCACATAATTCATCTTCATAATCTGTTTTATCTTCATCATTTTTTATTTTACATTTACCATTGTTCCATTCTCCATCATACTGTGAACATAAGTCTTTAGCTTTATTTTCTGCATATACTTCATGTGATTGTGAGATAGTAGTAGTTACTGCAACCATCATTATTGTCATCATTAAAAATATTAATGCTTGTTTCACGTTATTATTAAATTTGTTATTTTTCTATTATTGAGATTTGTGCAGTTATAGTTGGATCAGTAGTTGTGTAGAAAGTATAATTTCCAGGAGACAAGTTAGTTGCTACATATTCTATGAATCCTTTTGGTTGAAGAGTTCCAGAATCAAATATTTTTCCTGCCATTGGGTCTTCAGGATTTTCACCATTAGTAAAAGAATGGTCTACTGTATCATTATTTAATACTAATATTTCTTCATCTAGTTTGATTGTTGTAAATTGAGGATTAAATATTGTATTACCATCTTTATCTTTAGTTATCATTATTACTGCTGCTATAGGAGTCGAATCGGTATCAGAATGAGGAGCCTGTATTTGAGCATTGCTTGATGCAAATGTAAATGCAGAACTAAACATTGTAGTCACTATAATCAACGATAAAATTTTTTGATAATGATTCATTTAATTTTGATTATACTTTATCTAAATATTACCTTTTCTCTTTTTATTTTTCCTTTTTATTGTTCAATTTCTATAATATCTGATAAATAATATCAGTAAAAGAATCGACGTTTTCCTTACTATATATTCTATTCATATCATCATTAGAATGATAGTAAAATAAGGGAAACTAAACTTTAATCTATCTAAAAAAGACAACGGTATTAAAAGTCTAATAATAATGAGTTATAAGTTTTCTATTGTACAAAATAAAAAATTTTGTATTGGCTTGAAATATTACAAATAAATTTAATATATTAGAAATGAATAATATAATTTTTAATTATAAAGTTAAACTGAAATATTATTAATCGGATTCATCTTCTTTGGCATTCTGGTTTACTTACAAAAGCAGTAAGATGGTCAAGAGTAGACTCATTTATCTAGAATGATTCTACTAAATAGTATTAGCTTTATTATTAGAAACTTATTTAAACTGAATATGAATATGAAGTTATAGTAAAAAATTACTATTGTAAGGTTTAAAGCCAAACAAAGTAATTCTTAATGATAATATTAAAGAAGATGAAGAATCTAATTTCTGGATGAATTACAAGTAAGAAAATTTATTACTACTACCAAATAGAATTATCGTATTCTGTGAGCTAAATAAATGAAAATTATTCCTATTGCTAAAATAGATAAGGTCAATACAATCATTTCAAAAATTTCGCTAGAGGCTGGAGAGTATAGAATAATTGCCACCCCGTATAAACTTATCAAGATAAAAAAAATTCCAAGTGCATATCCTAATTTTTTCTTAAATGTTGACAATTCTCTTTATTATCTATTTTAGTATATGCAGTTTATTTCAACCTTATTATTTTGGATTAGGTGACATTCAGAACGCTCTATGTGTGATAATAAAATTCCAATCATAAAGTTAATAGAATAAATTTAATATTACTTTTCCATATTTGATATTTATAAAAATAATAGAATATACATAATTATCATCATTACTATTAGAGAAAACATATAGCATCCATTTAATTTTTACATAATTAGAGATTTCTTCCTTTAACGATAATATTATTGCAAATAAAAACTAAAATAGTATTACTCATTCTTTAAATACTAAATAGAAGGTTAGGTGGAATTCTATAGAAATTTCATACAATCTAATTTTATAAATTGGTAATATTATTTTAAAAGTTATTTAAAGATTATACACATGTTCTAATCTTCTATTATTAAGGTCACCAGGATTTGAATTTGTTATGTATAGGGACTATACTTAAAATGTATTTAGCTTTTATTATCAAATTTATCTTAAATTGATTTAGCAATTATTAATATTTCTTAATATCTTAAAGATATAGTTAGGGTATTAAAGTAACAAAAGAGGAGGTTCATTGAGGCTCATGTATGTATAATATGTCCTCTAGTTTGGTTTTTCAGTCCAAAGAACTCCAGACAGAACCTCTTCATATATATTTATGCAATATAGTTAAATAAAGTTATATACAAATTTTTTAATATGTAGAGTTTCTTTTAGTACATTATTACTTTTAGATAATATAGGATTTAAATAATAAAAAAAATAAATATTATGTTATTACTAATTAATATATCTTAGTTTGTTCTATACTGTAATTAGGCACTAGAAGAACTTGTTACTAGTAGAATTCAATAAATAATTCAGATAAATAAAATATACATTGTTAGATT
>JAICHH010000183.1 GCA_025922715.1 Nitrososphaeraceae archaeon | reverse complement strand
CGTGCTGAATCAAGTAGTTTAAAAATTAGAGTGACTTCGATATTTTTCCAATCACTTGGTTTATACCAATATCCTATATCTTTTAATTCAGAATAATTCCAACTTTGAATTTTACCTTTAGACAAGTTATTTAATTGTTCCACTTTATCAGGCAATATTCCTGCATCCTTGGTATGAATATCAATTCTAGGCTTGCCAAAATCTATTCTCCAACTACCATCATCATTTTGTTTTGTAAAGACGTTTGATTTATCTGTTTTATCTACTTGGAGTTTATCATTTGGATTATTAATGTTGAATCTATATGTCTGTCCGTTTGGTATAGTTTCATAAACCTCAGGTATTACTATTCGCTTTATAGGAAAGAAAGATCTATACGCAGGATCTATATAAGAGGAATCTGATTTATCCTTTTTGTCACTATTTTCTTCCTCTTCCTCTTTATCTTCCTCTTTATCTTTATCTTTTGTTTGTTCTTGTTCTTCTTTGTCTATTTTAATCTCTTTTTCTTCCTTTTCATCTCCTTTTTCTTTGTTGTTGTCGTCGTTTGGTTCGGCGTGGATATATAATTTAGATAAGTGATCGCTAGTGTGATTATAATTAGTAATAGTTATTATCATAATGATAATTAACATGAAAAATAGCAATGAGAATGTAAATTCTGTACTATTTATCCGCACTTTTTATTAATATTTGCTTATTATATATAATAAATGCTTATAATTATTATAGAATTTATTACAGTAATAATAGAGCTTGTTGATATGTGTTATAATATTTTTTTCTTTGATTTGTTGCACATGGAAGTAAGATAAAAGTTGAAGTTCTTAATGCTCTATCATTAACAAGACATTTTTCACGAAATGCATGACAAATTATGAAACTCGATTCTCTATAACTCACTTAAATATTTTTAATATAATAGAATAATGACAAAAATTTTATTTATAATCTCAACTTTATAGTATTTATTAAAACTTAACAAGTGATTAAAATGATTTGGAAAAATTAAGATTTTTTCTGCTAATTGTCCTTTGTAAACATATTACGGGTAAGACAATATAGAAATAGGAAAATGTAAAGGTTATTATTAAATTATGATATCAAACCGGTTATCAAACGCAATTTGTAATTTTTGAAATACCTAAGTTCATTTAATAATAACTAAAAACTTTAAAATCAAAGATTAAGATGACCCAATCTAAAATTTTAATAACTTTATTTTTCTTTTTTCTTGCAGGTCTTTTTGAAATAGGTGGAGGTTACCTAGTTTGGCTTTGGTTGAGAGAAGGTATGAGTTGGATAATTGGGGCCTTAGGAGGTTTTATTTTGTTTTTGTATGGAGTACTCCCAACTTTCCAGCCATCACACTTTCATAGGATTTATGCAGCATATGGAGGAATTTTCATTATAATGTCGGTATTATGGGGTTGGATTTTTGAAGGAATTGTACCTGATAAATATGATATTATAGGCACTATTATTGCTGTCATTGGTGTTATCATAATTTATTATATGCCACGCAAGGGAGAAGAAAAGAAGATATGGCAATCGAAGAAATAGCAACAGTAAATCCAATTTTTTCAGTGATATTATTCTTTGTAGCAGCAATGATGGAAATAGGTGGTGGCTATTTGATTTGGTTGTGGATACGAGAGAAGAAGACAATTGTATTGGCTTTACTTGGTGGTATTATTCTGTTTGTATATGGTATAATTCCTACACTTCAACCAGCCCATTTTGGAAGAGTCTATGCAGCATATGGAGGAATTTTCATTTTGTCATCTATAGTATGGGGAATGGTTGTTGATAAAAAGAGACCTGATAAATATGAGATAATTGGTTCTTTTGTGGCTTTTTTTGGAGCAATAATAATATTTTATACTCCAAGATAAAAAAGTATATGATATTTTTTAATTTCTGCTTCTTCTTTGGAAACCTTCTATTATGTCTTGGTATTATAATAATTTTTGGCCTTTAGTGGTCTGCTCAAATTATTGAAAGTTCAATAATGGCATTATTATTTAAATAAATAAATAATCTACTCGTTATGCAGATTTTTTATTTGTAGTTTAACATAATTCTGAATGACGGAAAAAATATTTTTATAATTTAAATATTTATTATGTTAACTTACATGATCCTTTCACTATTAGAATCATAAATTCGTAGTAGAAATTTTACTACTTTGCTAATAATTGTTATATGTAAAGCCATAGCCCTATTATTAGGAGCCAAGGAAGTCTCGAAGAAGACTATGACAGTATATTAATATTTAATAATTTGTAGAAATTAATTGTCATAGCCTAATCAATTGCAGAAAAATCTCTAAACTCGCAATTGATTGTTACAAAGACTATGAGTGAGTAAACTATTTTGTTTACCTTTTATATTTAGAATAATTTATATTAAAAAATTACAAATTTGAATTAAATGTATAAATATCAAAAGAGGCTATTGATGATTAGAGAGTATTTAATTAAACATTTTGACAATAAGATAACAAAAACAATAAAATTATAATAATCAACAAGGAAAAAAAGGTTTTTTATTGTTTATTTATCTAGTAGATGATCTTTCTATCTTTCTTGCGTAATTCAAGTTATTTTGTACGATATCGTTGTAATATCTTTGTGAGAATTCTACTGCTCTATTAAAATTCTCAATCCCACCTACAACGATTTCATTT
>JAICHH010000182.1 GCA_025922715.1 Nitrososphaeraceae archaeon | reverse complement strand
AATGGTTATTATGAAAAAGTAGTCCCTCTACTGCAGTATTTTTTTTAAAGTTAAAATGAAATATTTTTTCTCTTGTTTTTGTTTTCAAATTTTCTATTCAATCATTAAAATCAATATTATTAATTTTAAATTCTTTTAGCATTATTAAACATTATTGTCCTGACTATTCAACTCCCGACGGGCCCATACTTTTCTCTGGTTCATCCACATTTATCCATAATTCATTAGATTTGACAAGTTTGTAGGAGAAAAGACAAGGATAATAGAATTTGCAACAACCTTTTTGATTGCTTTAATCATTTATTTATTTGTGGGTCTGAAAGGAAAAAGTCACCTGTTATAACCACAAATTTAGTTTGTATTTTTTTGTTATTCTTTGGTAGTTTTGTTTTTATTATCATCATTGTTAGAGGTAAATTCGAGAACGAATATATCTTCTAAGAGCAACAACTTGATAGTGTTATTTAAGATTTATTCGTCTTATCCATTCTATTGATATTGTAAATTTTATATAGGAATATTTGCTGTTATTCTTATGGTACAAACTGGAACTAAATCAATTATTTTAACTGCAGCAACTATCATGACAATTTTAGCTTTGACATTACCAAGTCTAGATTTGAATGGATTTAGTCAAACTCTACAGAGGCTAGACTTTCAATCTAATTCTAACATAGATAAAAGTGAAATAAAGGATAATACTCAACCTGAACTTGCCGCAAAAATTCAACTAATACCACATGAAAACGAATTTCTTGATGATTATTATCAAGTTTCTAACTTTGCATTTGTGCTTAGTAATTCAAGTCAATTATGTCCTTTTGGTAATTGTGAGTATGAACTTGAAGATGGAACTATGCAAGCCGAAAGGATTGCAGGTGAAAGATCGTTAGCAGGAAGAATAACCATTGACACAGGAGATTCCAAAAATATGATGGAATTGCGTGCTTCTTGGAAGACAATAGAAGAGATTGAGAAAAATGGTGAAAACGTTAAAGTCATAGGAGGGATATTAGAATTAGGAATAAGTCAATTTGGTCCAGAAAACATATACCAAATTAATGGAACACTAACAACAGACGGTGACAATTACCTATTAGAAATAAAAGGAATAAAGTAATTAAATTATTTAGATATAGATACAGAAATAATCATAGTATCAACAGTTAAGCTATTGCATGTTTTCATCTTAATCTTTTTTTAATTCAGAAATCACATAACGAGGTCCATGGCCAGATGTGCTTTAGTACGGAGCAATCTCTGCTCGTGTAATCGCGTACTCAGGTTTGTGGTAATATAATACAAAATAGTGAGATATTTTATTATTCTATATGAAAAAGAAATTTTAAATAACTTCTATACTGAACAAATTTGAAAGTCTAGGATTATAAATTTAATTCATTTTTACAAAAATAAGTTATCTCCAACCTTAAAATTGCCTCTCGGATATCTAGTGCCCTTAGCATAATTATTTCATGTATTCTTTCATTATATCAGGTGGAGGATTCGGGAAAAATGTACTCTATAGGTTCCAAAGAAATGACCAGCTAAAAATTCATTAACAATCCATAAACTACATTATCAGTTTACTACTCTTGGTCTATAGTGAGTATTTAAAAGAATAAATAGAAAAAGATGAAAACTTCATGCTAAAAATAATAGTTAAGAGTGCAATTATTTAAAAAAATATTAAATGTATAACAATGATAAGTTCTCAGAATTTAAAATAATGAAATAATAGAAAAGCATATATCTTTAGAAAAAATTAAAGAATGAAATTAAAGTGTTAATGGTTCCCTGTTAAGTTAAGGAAAGTTTAGGAATAAAATAAAAAATACAATAACATTAGACACAGAATATAATAGAAAAGTAGAACGTATTTATCACTTTATCACTACAGTTAACTGCTCCTATAAAATGATAAAGTTATCTATACATTCGCTCTTTGAATTTATTGGACGTTTGACTCCTTACCATTTTTAAATTTTTTTCTATATTCTCAGCTTCTTTAATCAATGGTTTTATTTCACAATAGGCTTCAGGAACAATTTTGCTTACAACCTGAGCAACATTTGCTGCGGCTCTAAAATCGGGTACTCCTGATATGACATCAACTACAAATACAACGACATCAATATTCTTCCAATTTGATTCATTCAAAAGAATTCCAGGAATTCCGTTAACCGTTCCATTTTTTAAAGACAAAATTCCTATATCATTTAATTCTTTCATTATAATTGGTGAATTCGAAATCACATAGAGCGAAGGCTCTTTTTTTGTTCTATCTTCTTTTTCAATTTCCCTACCTGCAACACTTATTATTGTCTTGCATTTATTATAATTGGACCAATTCAATATTGTATGAGCAATTTGTCTATAGGCTGATGATTCTAGAATTGCTTCCGAAACAAAGAATGCTAACTTTTTCTCTTCATTTGCATAGATTCTTGCTGGAAAATTTGGTTTAGTATTATAAATTACTGATATAGGAGGAAAAAGAGTAGAATCGAGAATACCCACTAATTCAGTTTTTAATGAATTGATAAAACATCCAATCGTTATAGTACTAGTAAGACCAATACCGTGGAAACCATCAAATACAATACCACCTTCAATATTAACTTCCTTTAATTTTCGAATTTCAATTATTGGTTTGGTATGCATAATATATTTTTAATTTCATTATTTTAAACTATTTGCTATAAACTTCCAATTAATACTTCTAGGTTCCGAATTGCAGCCTATCCATATACAGACAGATT
>JAICHH010000181.1 GCA_025922715.1 Nitrososphaeraceae archaeon | reverse complement strand
TTTTGCCGTTGTACACTTTTCTAACAAAACACGGTTTAGTATTTTGTTTTAAATCTGTTGAAGTTGACATAAACAGTTTAAACGAAATAAAATATATGAAAAGTACTTAGTTCTCTAAAGTTTTAAAATATTGTAATATTTCATTTTTTTCTGAGTCATTATTACCTAATACACCAATTAATTTACTTCTTAATTTCTGAAATTCTTGGATTACTCCAGGCGAGGTATAATCTCCAGCATGAATAACTAAATTTACTTCATTTTTATTAAATATGTTTATACCTTCTTGTACATTCTCAATATCATCATGAGTATCAGAAAGAATTCCTATTTTCAAGTACTGTAGATTATAATATGATTAATTTTAATTTAACTTAGTTACGTATGCTATTAGGATAAATATATCAATAACAATCGAATTGTTAGCAAAAGATAATTATTATTTTACATTGAGACAAGATAATTGATCTAATGAATAACCATAGAAGAAAAAAATAACTAACAATGAAACAATACTAAAAATGCTCCATGTAATAATAAATATAATTGGAATATGACTTCTCAATTTTCTGACAGGTGCCTTATCTTCATAACTAGGTATATCGCTAAAAATTTTAGCCCTTAATTAATTATGATAAATATTTCATTTAGATTGGAAGTACAATTTTAAGTTTGAATCTCTTAATTGAATTGGCAGATGAAGATTTTAAATTTCTTCTTTATTTGTAAATGGTCCTAAACATGTTTGTACTATAATTATCTTACCTTTGACTGTGATATTAAACTAAAATAATTAAATCACTTAAATAATAATATGAAATATAGAAGTAGAACGGAAATAGTAGGTAATATACTGGATGCTGCAAATGGAGGAGCAACCAAGACAAAAATTATGTACAAAGCTTTTCTAAGTTATGTGCAATTAAAGGAATACCTTTCTGTTTTGATTGAGAACGCTCTTTTAGAATATCTTGATGGAACTCACCAATTCAAGACAACAGGAAAAGGATTAAACTATCTTAAAATGCAGAATGAAATGGGAGAATTATTACAAACTACAATTAAAATAACCAATTAATTTTATAGTTAAAATAGGTAACAACAAATTTCTAATAATAAAAGCTAAATACAAGGTAGTAGTATCTCTACATCGGGCTCTTATTTTTGCACCGCTATCTGTATTACTCCCGACGGGCTCGTACTTTGAGTTATAAATTAAATTCAATTCATGTTATTATTAAAATTTTTCTTATTGCATAAACAAATATAGAAATTCCATAGGAAGATAACAATAGAAAAAACAGAACAATACGAAAGGTATTGATCCTACAATATACTTTATACTTATAATTGTTGAATACCATTTTATAAATCAAATCTCTTTCTAATAACTTTTATACTATAATATACATAAATTTGATTTGATAGAAATTAGATTATGAACAACAATAGGATATCAAAGAATAATATCTATATCAATTCACTTACTATAGGTTTTATCCTTTTATCGCTATTATTATTCGCAAATGTTTATGCTACACATATTTCTGAACCAATTTTATCTCTAGATAAGGACGCAAAATATAATATAAATGAAACAATATCTGTAAATGGTTGGGTAAAATATAATGAGAAACCTGCTTCTGATGTTTTGGTTCTATTAAAACTATTAAATCCAAATGGAAAAGAAGTATTTCAAGATCAAGTCATAAGTAATTCAAATGGTAATTTTACCTCAAATGTCACTTTATTAGGTAGTAATGCAACTGAAGGTGGAACATTTACACTATATGCTGAAAGTCAATGTAGACATGAACATAGGAATATCTGTAACCATAATAATTCTTCGCAAACATTATTAGTAATAAATTAAATTTATTGGATCTCTCGTGTCATTTAATTTACTTTGCATTAAACCATTGTAACAAATCTTGTTTAATTTCAAATACTAATTATTATTATGATATAGAAGATGACAGAAAAAGTGTCATTTCAGTATGACAAATGTGTCCATTGAACCAGTTTTTTCTTTTGATGGTCAATAGAATAGTAAATAATTTTTTGCTTGATAACTTTTGATCAAATAATATTGCATTATATTTTACCTTACTTGTATAAAACTTTAAAATATTCCTGACATCACAGAAAATGAGGGATATTTTGATGACAATGCCAAATGTTAAAACTGCTATAGAATCAGATGAAGCTGGTGTTATCGATGCATTAAAGCTAGCCTTTGTAGCTGATCCTGCCACACGTTGGGTATGGCCAGATCCCCAGAAATATCTTTCACATTTCTCTAGCTTTGTCAAGGCTTTTGGAGGAAAAGCATTTGTATATAAGAGCGCCCACTACGTTGAAAATTATTCTGGTACATCTCTTTGGCTTCCTCCAAACGTTTACCCTGATGTAGACCAGTTGATCGCATTGCTACAAAGTAGTGGGTATGAAAATGCAAAGAAGGATGGCCCAAAAATATTTGAGAAAATGAGTAGCTATCACCCAAATGAGCAACATTGGTACTTACCACTTCTTGGAGTTGATCCACTTCACCACGGTAAAGGACTCGGTTCTGCATTAATGCAGCATGCAATAGTTGTATGTGATCTTGATAAAAATTTTGCCTATCTCGAATCATCAAATCCAAAGAACATTTCGTTCTACGAACGACATGGATTTGAATTGCTTGGCAAAATCCAAGTAAACACATCACCACCGATCTTTCCAATGTTGCGTAAACCACATAAGTTATGAGATGATTAATTCCTAA
>JAICHH010000180.1 GCA_025922715.1 Nitrososphaeraceae archaeon | reverse complement strand
ACCAGATACAATTGCAAGATCCATATCGGCAACCTCTCCTGTTAAAGATGCTTCTGGTTGATAAAAATCAGCGTGATCGTCTATGAAGAATAATCCATACCTTCCTAAACGCCGTAGGGCTAGAAGATTTCCAATCAGAATGCTACAGTCACCTCCTAGTACAATTGGGTATCGCCTGCTACGAATAACAGAAGAAACTCGATTTGCAAGTTGTAGCGAAAATGTTTTGATGGAGTCAGGATTTAGTAGAAGCGTTACTTTGTCACGCTCTGAATTATAAGGCAAAGGAGAAACTCGCCCTGCGTAATCCATTTAACCTTTCCATAAGACCTGCTGCTTTCAGCGCCTCAGGTAGATATTCTACTCCTGAAGGTCGTAATCCTAGAATTGAGGGAGCATCTATAATGGTAAATTGTGATGGCAAAAATTATCTACCTAAAACCAATTCAAAAGAGCTTTCATCTTTTTTCTTCTTGACTTAATAATGTACTAATACGCAATCTAGCCTTAGCCTTATAAAGCCGGATCAGGGCCAATCTTCACAAGCATTTTACCAAAGTTTTCTCCTTTGAAAAGTCCAAGGAATGCTTTTGGTGCATTCTCTATTCCTTCTGACACTGTTTCTTTCCACTTGATCTTTCCTTCGCCAACCCATTTGGCCATAGCAGATTGAAACTCGTTTAGCATATCATAATGATCTCTTACTATAAACCCTTGAAGCTTGAGTCGATTTGTTATAGCCAACATGAGATTAGATGGACCAGGAAGTGGAGACTTGAGATTATATTGTGATATCATACCACAAAATACTATTCTACCAAATGTTTTCATATTATCAAGAGCTGCTTCTAGGTGTTTTCCCCCTACATTATCAAAATAAACATCAATTTTATCGGGACAGACTTTTAGGAGCTCAGTAGAGATATCATTCACCTGCTTGTAATTAAATGCATAATCGATTCCTGCTTGGTCGACGAGCCACTTTACTTTCTCTTCTGAGCCAGCGCTTCCTATAACATGACAATCCTTGGTCTTTGCAATTTGACATACAACAGAACCCACTGCACCTGATGCAGCTGATACAAATACTGTGTCAGCATCTTTAAGCTCACCAATCTTTAAAAGTCCGACGTAGGCTGTAAGACCTGTCATACCAAATGTTCCAAGGAATGATTGAATTGGGGCTATGTTGTGATTGACCTTAATAACATCCGAACCATTGGACAACCAATACTCACGCCAGCCGAGCATTCCTAAGACATATTCACCTATTGCAAACTGATTATTTTTTGATGCTATAATCTGACCTATACATGCTCCTTCTAAAGGCTGACCTAATTTGAAAGGAGGTATATAGCTAGTACCTCCTTCCCTCATGCGACCACGCATATAAGGATCTACGGACATCCAGATGTTACGCACCAAGAATTCTCCTTCTTTTGTTGGTTCTGGAATAGGAACTTGTACAAGTTTGAAATTATTTTCTGTGGGCATTCCATCTGGGTATTCGGTTAGACAAATCTCTAGGCTATACTTTGTTACAACCATGTATTATCTTGTAGAAATAAAGTTAAATGATTTTCTGTTTATATGACTTGTATGGATGAAGTTAGTTTTGATGATGTTTCTAGTGGTATGTACAGGATATTGAAACCAGCTATATGTGAATATTTATTAGTCATTTATAATCTTAAAGCCTACTATACTAGCTAATATGAGAATTCAAGGAAAAAAGAACCTTGATGTATAATATTAAAAATGTACTTGTATTTGTTAGTTAAATCTATAAAAAAAGGTCACTTAAGTTGTGTTGTGCTTTTCTATCCATTTTCGTTCCCTTTTCTTTTCTTCTTTCATTTCAGAAAACTTTCATTTAAGAATATATAAATTCAGAAGGTTTTACAAAATCATTTTCAATACTTAGTCAAAATATTTTTCTATTTCTCAAGTTTTACTTGATCCATTTCTTCAGTCATAAGAGATAGAATCTCTATTCATTGTATTTGTTATTCTCATTATGGCTCCTTTGTCATAGCCTTCCCTTCTTGTTCTTATTTAGTTGGCTCAGAAGAAGAAGAGAGGAGGGCTATGGCTTTTTTATTATTATTAATTTGTATCATATCATTAAATAGTATGTTTTATGTAAATGAATACAGTCCAAAGAAAAATCATAAATGATTTTCATAGCCTTCAATCATTGGATATATCCCTCAATAGTAGTAGGTTATGGCTTATTAATTAAGTCAATTCATTTTTTATTTTATTGTATAAATTGTTTAATTAATTAATTATTAACCTATTACTCTATAGTAAGTGATATTTTAATATCAAGATAAAAAATGGTAGTTTAATCAAGCACTAATGGAGAATGAAGGTAAACACCTACCAAGGGAATTAATAGTGAAATATTTGATTGATTTTGCTAAATGGTTTGACACCTCTATAATTTTTATTCTTTATTTTTTATAAATACTAAGAGAAAGTATTAAAGATAAATATCATATTATATTTGTAATAGTAATAGTAACAATATTCATATATTTTTCCTTACTGATCTGTAACTAGTCCAGCAGCTTTTTCTATTTCATAGGTGGTCTTATATTCAACATTTTCGTCTAAATTATTCTGAATAGCTTCCAAAACATTATTAATCTTATTTCCCATAGAAGGAGATAATCTATTTAGATGATCCTTTATATTTTCCTTATTTGCAGGAAAAGATATTCCTTCAAGTAGATTTGCAAGTTTAGATGCCTTTTTTATATCAGTAGCAGAATTTTCTGCCGATTTT
>JAICHH010000179.1 GCA_025922715.1 Nitrososphaeraceae archaeon | reverse complement strand
TTGAAACTACAGGTCTATTTTAAACCACTACTCATGAGTAAACTAATTGATATAGTCAAACAAAATATTCCTAATGTCTCACTTTAACAAAATTATGATTCATTATCTAATATGTTAGTATATTATACATGTAAATTTCTATTTAAAGATTTAGTATATTTGATTTCAAATATCAAATAAAATGACTTATTTTTTTATCATCTAAAAGGAAAATTATGATGAAATGAAATATTGTAAAAGTGCAAAATTTAACTCTACAATTACAATGAATCCATAATGCATCTATAAATGATTTATATTTCAAAATTTAGTAATTAATCTTAATCATCAAAGGACAAAGGCGACCCCAATCGGCAGAGCTTTATCCAAGGCTAAATTAATTATTAAATTGTTATTGTTGTATAGAGATATACATCATAAATTGATAATATGTGAGATGAATAACCATAAATTTCTGACTATCTTACACAATAATAATATGTTAACCAAGTAATTATGAAGATGATATATTAATAGTGAGTCATTCGATAGTGATAGTCGATGACGAGTATGATACAGTACAATTATTTAAGGATATACTAACAACAAATGGATACGATGTAGCAGGTTTTACTAATCCTTTTGGCACTTCAATATATTAAAGAAAATCAGGAAAAATTTGATTTGATTCTTTGCGATTATAAAATGAAACCTATTGGTGGTTGTGATTTGGCAAGAAAATTAGTAACAGAAATAAACACTGCAATCACAATAATTATTATAACAGCAGCTAATGATATAGGCAATAATCCTTTGAAACTACAGGTCTATTTTAAACCACTACTCATGAGTAAACTAATTGATATAGTCAAACAAAATATTCCTAATGTCTAACTTTAACAAAATTATGATTCATTATCTAATATGTTAGTATATTATACATTATAATTACTATTTTATAATATAATACCTTATATTTTGGGCAGATTTGATTGAAAAATTACTATTACTATAATAATTATAAAGAACATCAAAATAAAATTTAAATATTTTTTATATTTCTAATAGTAATAGTAGAATGGCAGCCAAAGCTATAGCTATCATTGACGATGAAGTAGATTTGGTAGACCTATTTCAGGAAGCATTGGAAAATAATGGTTTCAAAGTTTCTACCTTTATTGACCCAATACAAGAATACTGATTGATACTTTCTGATTATCATATGCCTAAGCTTAACGGTCATGAGTTATGCACCAAACTAATACAACTTAACCCAAAACTTCAGGTGATTTTAATTTCAGCATTTGATACGATAGAATGTGATACCTCTAAATTTACGTTTATAAAAAAGCCTATTCTAATAGCACAATTAGTGCAGATTGTTAGGAATAGCTTGGCAGGAAATACATCACAGTGACAAAAAAAGTTCAGCAGAAACGTGACACAATATAAAATAATGAATGATAACAATTTGTTGTTTCACTTTTCAGTAAGATTAAATTATCAACATAAACGAGTATATTATGCTTTAATACAATGATAAACCCTACAATAACAAATTTTATTCTATTTATTTTTTATATATTTAGATAAGTTTGTAATAATAAAAGCTAAATACAAGTTAGTAGCAGGAGAACGTACTACATGGAATTTCTTTTGCCAAATACATAAAGACTTTATTCACTGCTTATGTTAAGTACTACATTTAAAAAAGGTTTTAGTAAATAGGCTAACAATAAAATCAATTAACCATAGATGTTGTATATTTCAAAATATAGGATAGAAAAGGAGATATTACTGAAGAAACTCTTCGCAAATAGAGAAATGGATTATTAAGACAGCAGATTGTATTATAGATTGATTATAATAATTTATAAAAATTGTTTTTATATTATTAAGTATGATGTATTGGCAATGGCTGAAAACATGTCTAACAAGGCTAATGATTATAAAAGAGATACTCAAAATGATGAAATTAAATCCATAGTTTTAGGGCTATTCGCATTGATTGGATTTATTATCCTTATATCTTCAATATTTATGGGAGTCGTAGGTGAACAATTAGCATCAGTAGCAGATACTGTATTTGTTGCTGCAATTATTGGGTCTTTTACTTTGGTAGGAACAATTGTTGGCCGGGTATTTTTAAAGAAATAATACTTCTATTTTATTTTATTTTATTTTTTAAGACATGAAAGGCCAATCTTAGATTCATGCTATACTATTATTCCATCTATTTCAAACAAATTCTAATTAAGTTACTAAAAAGCTAAATACAAGTTAGGTAAACCCTACTTTTTGAAGATGAAATCGACTAATGAAATTTACTATTTGGATTTATAATGACTAATTAAAATAAGGATTACCGAATTAAATAATCTATTAAATACCATAAATAAAGAGCTTGATTCATGCCGGAGCTAAATATTTTCACATTGGCTTTGGCTTTATTATTAAGATGAAATTTATACATATCAATTTATTAGTGTACCTTATAGAATCTTAATTAGATATTTAATATCCTAACATTAGGTGGTATAATATTCAATAACATGAGAAGGGATTAAAAAAGACAATAATCATTCGCTAATCTCCTTTATCTAATATGTTACTATACTATTATTCGTAGTTCAAATATATTTTTTAACATTATTATTTAATAATATGGGAAATAGAAGTAGGACAGAAATAGCAGCAATGATACTGGATGCTGCAAATGGAGGAGAAACCAAGACAAAAATTATGTACTTTGCTTTTCTAAGCTATAACCAATTAAACGAATACCTTTCTATTTTGATAGAAAACAATCTAA
>JAICHH010000178.1 GCA_025922715.1 Nitrososphaeraceae archaeon | reverse complement strand
TATTTGTAGAAATATTTTTATAAAATAGAAAATATAGTCATGTTACTAATTTTGGTTTCAAGCCACACTTTGTACAAATGTTGGTTTTTTTGTCATAGGTAATGAAAAGAAAGACGGAAAGAATGGGAGCAAAACATTTTCAACCCTGTGCGATATTGTCTTTGGTTTCTGGGGATTTCAGAGCATACAAAAATGACAAATATAGCGTATCTCAAGCTATTATTCTATAATATAGTTTTGGTGTTCATATATAATATTTTTATTTATTTAATACCTATACATATGGGCTCACTAAAAACATTGTCAAAACCGGCTTGGAGATCCCTAGTATGACATTTAATTGGCATTTGCATATTGATATTAAAAATTTATCAATTGAAATAATATGACTATTAAAATTATATTAATAACATCTTGGAATATCTGTAATCAACACTTCAAGGTGTATATTATCTCCTCTTCGTAATAACCTCATTAGATATGAATTGTAATTGTATAACTTATTTGTGTAGCTTCTGATCCTTGTCTTGTGATTATTTTATTTAAGATAATCGATATCTTGGATTCCTACTACCCTCCATCTATCTCTTTGTAAGGATAAAGTAACTTTTTTCTCTTGAATAATAATTAATTTTGATATAAAAAGTTAAAAATTGTATAGATAAAGAATAGTAAGTTGGCTAATATAGCTATTATAGTTGGATCAGTAAGGCAGAATCGTCAAGGTATTAAAGTCGCTCGTTGGATGGAAGAAAAATTGAAAAATCGAGATCATATTGTCTATTTTATAGACCCACTCAAACTTAATTTACCGCTTTTAGATAAAATGTATAAAGAAATTACAAATCCTTCAGAAAATTTAAAACAATTGAGAAATCAAATTGTCGAAGCAGATGGTTATATGCCTATAACCCCAGAATATAATCATAGTACATCTGCAGCAATGAAAAACACACTTGATTATTTTCTTGAGGAATATTATTTTAAACCTTCTGCAATTGTATCATATTCTGTTGGTGGATTCGGAGGAGTTAATGCTGTACAGCATCTTAGATTGATATTTGCAGAATTAGGGGCACCGTCAATTTCCTCCTCGTTTTCAATATCTAAAGTTCAAGATGTATTTGATGATGATGGTAAACTAAGAGACCAACTCTATGAGAAAAGAGTCGTACGATTTATTGAAGAATTCGAATGGTATATAGAAGCATTCAAAAACCAAAGAGTCAAAGGAACACCATATTAAGAACGCTATTACACTATCTTATTTTTATAAAATACACATATTAAAAAATGAAACAATATCGAATCAAAAAACCGATATACATATGTTATCAAAGATTATATTAACCAAATTCTTATAATATGTATTTATAAATGTACATTGATTTAGAAGAAGGATTTAAAATAAGATACGATGAATATGGAAAAGATAAACAAAACCATATCCTATTTATTCATGGTCTTGGTTCGTCTCCTATTGTATGGAGAGATATTCCACAAGCGTTATCAGAACATTTCCATACCATAGCTGTTGATTTAATAGGATTTGGTGAAAGTGATAAACCTGAATTAAATTATACAATAATCTATTTTGCTCAATTTATAAAAAATTTTCTTAGACAAATTGGAATAAATGATCAAGATAAAATAATAATAATAGGTCATTCTTTAGGAGGATATATAGCAATGGAATATGCAATACAGAACAGAGAACATATTGAAAAACTTGTATTGATAGATACATCAGGCATGTTGGATAAACCTACTCCATTACTAGAACAATATCTCGATGCCGCAATGGAAACTGATCCTAATTTAAGATACAGTAAAGTGAAAAAGGTATTTGAAAATTTATTGGCAATACCATCAAGGTTACTACCAATTATTGTAGATATCTTTATTTCAGTAATTGAAAAACCTGGAGCAAAACATGCCTTTGAATCTGCTTTCAGAAATAGTACAACAACTTCTATTAATGTGGAGAAGTTAAAGCAAATTAAAAATATTCCTTGTTTAGTAATATGGGGTAAAAAAGATAATCTTATACCTGTCGATCACATTCACAAGTTTGGACAAATTCTCAAAGATGCTGAACTTTTGGTGATTGATGATGCCGGTCATTCTCCATTTATAGAGAAAACAGCTATTGTTTACCAGAAATTATTGACATTTTTATTAGATAACAAGTTCTAAATAGAAATAAGCCTTTGGCATCATGCTTAGCACTCTAGTGTGACATGTAGTTGAAATCTATTTCAGTTGTTTATCTTCTGTTCTTTAACTATTTTGTTCTTTATTTTTATGTAACCTCTCAGTTGACATTGTCATATCCCTTGGATAACTATTACCAGCCTTATCTACTACTTTTTCTAACCGTCTACATAACATTTTAAAAGAATCCAAAACATCTGTTTCAATTACACCTGGTAGGTGTTGAATATTAGGTACATAATTGTTTATGGTGTATAGATTTTGTATTCTGATTTCTATTTTGATGTCACTGCTTTTTAGATCTTCAGAATCTGATCTATTTATGACTTCTAATAAATTTGTCAAATGTTTCTGTTGTTTATCTTGTAATGGATATTTTCCAGAATGAATTGAATCTTCAATCATTTTACATAATTCTGAAATTTTCATAGATGATTTAATAATGATATTGTAATGCTTAATTTATATCAATCATTCATTTTTCTATAATAAAAAAGTGAAAACTATAGTTCTTTACTATATTCGTAACGACTACAGTTTTCACATTATTAATTCCTATTATTACTTTCAAAGAAAATCAGTATATTAAATATTATTTATATAATTTTTATTTTTTATCTTT
>JAICHH010000177.1 GCA_025922715.1 Nitrososphaeraceae archaeon | reverse complement strand
TATTTTCAGGTGAAAGAATTTTTCTAATTGAAAAACTTTCTGAAAACAGAGTCAAGTTTGTGAATAAGGAAATATTTTCGGGCATAGGTGTGAGGTTTACTACCCAAAAAATGGAAGATGATATTCTTGCAAGTTTTAAAAAAATGAACGATGCATTAAAAAAAAATTTAGAGCAATCGTTAAGAAAGATATAAATCTTAAAACCAATTTCTAATTAATAAATTAATTAAAGTAATTAATTAGTAAGATTGAGTGGTCATATAATCTTATATCAAGATAAGTTATATTGTAAAGGTTTTATAAAGGAATGTTTTAAAGGAGAATGATCTTTAACCTAAATATGAAAGCAATTTGGAAAGATATCGTTTTGGCTGAAAGTAACTCGACAGTAGTAATTGAAGGAAACCATTATTTTCCTCCTGAATCTATTGATAAACGATTTTTTAAAGATAGTACTACTCATACAAGATGCGGATGGAAGGGGATTGCGAGCTATTATACAATTAAGATCAAAGATGAAGTTAATCAAGATTCAGCCTGGTATTATCCAGAACCTTTAGACACAGCTAAACATATCAAGAATTATGTGGCTTTTTGGAAGGGTATAAAAGTAGAAGAATAAATAAAATAATTTTATATTCCTTATCGCTATATGCAGCCCTAGTCGATCATCACTTATTGAGTATGATGGCTTTTATTACATCATTTCTATCATGTACTTTTTTAAAGGCATCCTTGGATTCTAATATACTATATCTATGTGTTATTATTTTTTTAACATCAATTTCCATTTTTGTTATCATAGATAACGCTTCACGTATTTCCTGATTAGTAGCAGCATATGTTGTTATAATTCTGATTTCTTTTGAATAAATTTGATTAATATCTACATTTACATTCATTTCTTTTTGAGGTTCCCCGAAAATTAAGATAGTTCCTCCTTTTCGTATAATGTCAACTGATTTAGGTAAAACACTCATATCATATGTAGCAATAATGATTACATCTGGACGGAGCCCGTCATTCAAATTAAGTAGACGCTCAATTTCTGATGTACTTCCGTTTATACATATTCCAAGATTCATTTTTTTACAAAAGTCAACCTTGATTTGATTTATGTCTATACAATAAATGGCTGAAGCTCCATAACTTTTAGCTAACATAGCATGAAGAATACCGATGGGTCCGATCCCAAATATTAAGACTGAATCACCTTTTACAAATGATATTTTCTTCCATCCTCGAATACAACAAGCAAGGGGTTCAATCATTGAACCTTCTTCAAAACTCATTGAATCTGGAAGTTCAAAAATACTCTGATTATTGACAATCCATTCTGAAAGTATAATTTTTTCTGAGATCCCACAAGGAAAAATATTATCTGTAAATTTATCACACATTGTTTCATTGCCATGGATACAATAATGACAACTATTACAAGGAGCATGATGATTTACAAAAACTCTCTTTCCCTCGTATTTTTTCTCATTAAAACTTTTTCCAACTTTAACGATTGTTCCAGTAATCTCATGTCCTAATTTGGAAGTGGGTTTGCAAGAATCAGCAAAAACATTTCGGATATCTGATCCACAAATTCCACAAGAACCTAAATTAATTAAAATTTCTTTATCCTTGATAATTGGCTCATCAATCTCAACTAACGATATAGTTTTATCTGATAATAATTTTAAGGCTTTCATAAACTATTTCTCTATTGTGAATATTGAATAGATTTAAATTTATCACTAAATAAATTTTGGCCCAGCGATGATTTTTATTTTCTTGAAAACTTTTTACAATTTAAAATAAATTGCTGTGGCAATTTAGTATTGGAAAAGTGAAGATGAGTATATGAAGCAAGAGTATTATAAACTACAATACCATCTTGTTGATTTATTATTCCATTACCTTTATTTAAATAATATGAAAATTTAGAATCAATTGGAATGTTTTCCATTTCAGAAAAATGAAATTCATGACCTTTAATGCTCTTTATATTTCCGAAAACAGATTCATTTATTACTTTGCCCTGTGTATAGTTAAGCGTTAATTTATCTGTCATTTTTGTTATACCATCGATTACCCCTATCATTTTGTAAGTTTTATTAAAATTTACTTTTGATCCAGGTCCAAGTATTTTGTCATTATTATATGTATGAATTCCTTGGTTTATCGATTTAGAAAGGTACATCAACCCACCACATTCTGCATATATAGGAATCTGGTTTTCAGCTATTTTTTTAATAGACCTCATCATAGAGAGATTTTTACTTAATTCTCCCGCTAATATTTCTGGGTATCCGCCACCGATTATAATTCCATCAACTTCTTCAGGTAACCTGTCGTCATTTATAGGACTAAAGAAAATAAGTTGTGCCCCCTTTTTTTGTAGAATATCAAGATTTTCCTGGTAATAAAAGTTAAAAGACTCGTCTAAAGCAACGGCAATTTTGGTAGTTTGGATATTTTGATCTTTAATGTTAGCAAGTTTTTTTTTCTTTCTAATTTTTTCATTTTGTATAGGTCCAATTAATCTAATGATTTTTTCCGCATCTAAAGATTCTGATAGAACCTTGGCTGAATTTACTATCTCATTTCTTTTTTTATAATCTAATTCCTCTCTCGGAATTAGGCCTAAATGTCTTTCTGAAAAAATAAAATCCTGATTCTTATGCACAACGCCCACAATTGGAATTTTTATTCTGTTGACGAAAGCCTCTTTGATAAACTGAAAATGTCTATTACTGGATATTTTATTAAGAATAATTCCTTTTATTTGTAATCCTTTCTCAAAATTCAAAAATCCATAAGCAATAGCAGCTATGGATCTTGCAGCTTTACTTGCATCTATAACTAAAATTATAGGAGAATTAAGTATT
>JAICHH010000176.1 GCA_025922715.1 Nitrososphaeraceae archaeon | reverse complement strand
GTTGTACACCTTTATTAATAAATTCTTCAATTTGTTGTCTATGTCTCTTCTTCGTATATCTGCAAACTTAATCGTATTTTATATGAGTTGAAAGCGAGTATCTCAAATCTATTGACCAAAAAATATCAACCTATTTAAGAAGTACATACCTAATGTCAGTATTTCACTATTATTGCTTATTCATTCTAAGATACTTGGATATATCAAAATTTGGCTTGGGAAAAGTTAATTTCATACTTTCAAGAGTATTGACTATAATCTGTGTTACTACAAAATTTCTAAACCATTTCGTATTGGCAGGAATTATATACCATGGAGCCCAATCTGTACTGCATTTCCATAGAGCTTCTTCATATGCTTCCATGTATTGCTCATAATATGTGGGTTCAGTTAAATCGCTTTCTGTAATTTTCCATTGTTTTAAAGGATTTTTTATTCTCTCCTCCAATTTTTTCTTTTGTTCATCTTTACTTATGTATAAAAAGAATTTTATGATTTTGGTATTATTTTCAAATAAAAAGCGTTCAAATTCGTTAATCTGTTTATATCTTTTAGACCAAATAGATTTTGATATCAATTTACGTACTCTTACTTCTATAACATCCTCATAGTGGGAACGATTAAATACTGTTATTTCACCTTTTGCAGGCATTAATTTATGTACACGCCACAAATAATCATGTGAAAGTTCATCTTCATTTGGAGCCTTAAATGCTATGGCTTTACAACTTTGTGGATTGAAAGCACCCATTACGTTTCTTATAGTACTATCTTTGCCAGCTGCAGATATGCCTTGTAGAATGATTAGCAATGATTGATTTTTATTTGCAAAAAGCTTGTATTGCAGATTAGACATCTTATTCATTAGGCTTTGGTGTAGCATTCTCTCAGCTTCTTCCTTATCTATTCTTCCTAAATAATTGGAATCCCAATCACTTAGACGAATCTTGGTATTGGTATTTGGTTTGACTATAAGACTATCTATGATGTTTGTCTGCATCTAGAATAACAATTAACATGAATGAATTAAAGAATGTTTTTTCCTAATATAGAAGGTAAAAATGATAATAATACCTCAATTATAGTCTTATGTATGTATATTACTGCAACAGCCAATGACACTAAAAGATTTAGTTAGTCGATCTACTACGAAACAAATGAGGTTTGCAAAAATGAAATATTTTAATTAATAGTCTCAAGACTCAGGACTATTCATCAATAACAATTGACCGCCTTCTCCAAGTGTATGAGCTTGAAAATCCAATAGCCAATAACCTTTTCCAAATATATCAAAAACTTCTATTATTCCACTGGACTCCCATTCTCCAGCTTTTGGATGAGAAACATCCTGTGATTGATCAACTATTGCTACTGGTTTCAGATTATGGCTAGTAAGGTCATATTTCAAAACTCTTGCATTAACTCCTCCATCTATTATGTTGTAATCATTAAGGTCTTCTTGTATCATAATGCTTTTTTTACTAGTTGCAATATTATCTGGATTTCTCAGATCATCGCCATCATCTCCATCTAAAAGTATTGAAATTTTCACTTTGTAATTATTATTATTAGTAAAAATTAGGATTATTCACTTGATTAAATGAAGGGTTCTATAATTTCAAATTGGTATAATCTCCCATCTTTATATCTTTCACCAAATTCGTCAGATCCCGTATAAGTTATGTATATTATTGAACTGTCAACTTTATTATAATCTGCGTCCTCTAACCTCATAAAGTCCAAAGCATTGAGATTCTGAATTTCTTTTTTAAGCCCTGTGGCATTTTGAGTAATCCAATTCCAGGTCACTGGCTGGAAATGTCCATTATATAAAATACCCTTCAGTAAGTCTTGGAAACTAGTTATATTATTTTCTCCAATTAAGACATATAATTGTCCAATGCAATTTAGAAAATTAGTCGGATTATCTGACATAAACATGTGTAATTGAGAATGATTGGGTTCACCATCTTCAGTAGTAAACGCAATAGTTTTATTGTTTTTGTTAGGCACTAATATAGTATT
Source organism: Nitrososphaeraceae archaeon (assembly GCA_025922715.1). GTDB lineage: Archaea > Thermoproteota > Nitrososphaeria > Nitrososphaerales > Nitrososphaeraceae > TH1177. The sequence continues at coordinate 874 of JAICHH010000176.1, read as the reverse complement.
TTCATGGGAAAACTTTCCAAGCCATGGCATTTCCGTTTTATTTTTTGTCACAATATCATAAGCTACAACTATTCCTTCTTCTATTTCTTCATTTGTTACGAAAAGAGGGTTCTTAAATCCGTTTTCGGTAAAAATTCTAGCGGAACAAAAACGCTCATATTTTCCCGATCCATCTTCTATTAATTCTCCAGAGATTATCCTACCATTTTCATCAACAGTTATCTTGGATACTTTTGCGTATTCATTAACTTTATCTAAAGCCAATTCATGATTGACAAAAATATCAATAAGTCCATCTCTATTATGTATCAATGCTAAACCATCTGGTAGACGAGAAAATACATAACCATTGGATAATATATCATTAAAAGTTATTAAAGACTTTACGGTACTATTACTAGGTGCTATAACCTGGAGGTAGGGTTTTGTCTTTGTAAGAAATGATTCTGTAGTATTCAAATTTTCTGTTTGATTGGTCATATTTTGTGCAAAAATACTTATTGTGTCATTTTTTACACTTAAAATAAACAAATAGTGAAAAATGAAAAATAAAAAATAAACTTTACGTTAATCAATTATCAAGATGACATTAATAAAAGTTTATTTACAGGAACTATATAGCAAACCCTTTAAGATTATAATCATTATAGATCTTAATTATATAAATAATAAATAATGATAAGTACTAATATAGAAATGAACCTATTTACTCTATAAAAATAATTTTGTAATTATGAAAGTATAGAATTTCAAATATTACAATTATAAAATTAGGAAAAGATTAAAGTGTCTACAAAATGGAATATTGATCTACTTGGCTCTAAAAAATTTATATCAGTATCTTTAGAGCCAAGACAAGATGGTATTAAAGGGG
>JAICHH010000175.1 GCA_025922715.1 Nitrososphaeraceae archaeon | reverse complement strand
TGTTTATAAATAAATACACAAATTTGTGTTGGAATAGAGGGATTTGAACTTTGCTAATACATAGGTTTACTTTATTTTGTCAGATATAATATACTAATTTAATATCATGTTACAAATTAGTAATAAATTTAGGATTAACTTATTTTGAAACACCTTGTGGATTAGGATTTGAATCCTGGACTTGGTTGATGATATAAAAGTATGTATTTGTTATAAGTTAAGTCTCTAATCTTTTATCAACATTGTTCTATCCATTATCATAAATATAGAAATGGATTTAGCTTTGTTATGTAATCTATCAACATATGCCAATCAATCCTCTCAGACTAGAATTATCTACTGTCCAGAAAAAGGAATTATTTTCATTCATGAAGAGTACTCGTGACAAAGAAGAATACAGAAGAGCATCAGCAGTAAAACAAAAGATGGAAGGAGTACCTTATAGAACAATAGCAAAGAATCTAGGTGTCAATTACCGTAATGTGTATGATTGGATTAACAATTACAGAAAATCTGGTATTGATGGAATAAGAAACAAGAGAAAGAATGGAGGTAGAAAGCCAGTAATATCTACTGATAAAAACAAACAGATGGTAAAAGACATAGTACTAAACAAATCTCCTAAAACATTTGGATATCTTAAAAATACATGGAGTATCAGACTTTTAGCTACATATCTTTCTTCACTGCTGGAAATGAATGTCAGTCCAATGCAAACTTGGAGGATTATTCAAGATTTAGACATAGTATACAAACAGCCAAAACTTGAACTGGAGAAAAGTAATGACTATGAGGAAAAGAAGAAAAAGATAGACAGGTACAAGAAAATATCATCTGCTCTTTTTAAAAAAGATTCTACTAGGATTTGAAGATGAGACATGGTTGTACATGCAACCATATATAACAAGAACATACATGAGAAAAGGAGAACAGCAAAAGATACTCCATAAAGGAACCAATGATAAGGTCAATGTATTCATAACTCTTCTCTATCCCCAAAATAAAATCAAATTCAATACAAGCAAAACAAGAAATAGCAATGATTTCATAAACCATCTAAACAGTATAAAGAGGTATGTCAGAAAAAGAAGTATCAAGAGATTTATTCTTATAATAGACAATGCATCATTTCATGTAAGCAACAAGACAAAACAGTATATAGAAAGACAGTCAACATGGCTAACTGTTTTATTTCTACCAACACGTGCAGCATTCCTAAATATAGTAGAAACAAAAGTAAACAGGAATCTGAAGAAAGATGTATGTGCTAATTACAACTATGAAACAGAAGAAAATCTGTTATTTACTGTAAGAAAGTATCTTAGATGTTTTGGTTGTTGGCCTAAGATATGATACTTAACTTAGTAACTGCAAAGTAAACTTAAGTAAAGAGAGAATTTTAATGAATGCTATTCATATATGTGGATGAATGTTCAAATATTTAACTTTATATAATTCTTATCTAACTTTTTATAATGTAACAAAGAGAATTGTTCTTTTTTTAAGTTGCAGAAAGAGATGATAGTTTTAATTAAAAAATATACTTAACCTAAAAATTGAAGATTCGCAGCACCAAATACAATCAAAAAAATAATAGAATTAGTTTACGTTAAATCATTTTTTAAGACAATACGATAACGTGCTTTACCCTCCTTGAGATGTTCTATTGCTTCATTAACTTGCGATAATTGAAATTCTTCTATAACTGGTGCAATGGAATGGCGATTGCAAAAATCCAACATCATTGCAATTGTTGCAGGACTTCCTATGGGAGAGCCACCAATAGATTTTTCACCAGCAATTAATGAAAATACATCTACATTTACTGATGGTGCTGCTCCTACAATATGGAGTTTACCACCTGGTTTAACTGTATTAATATATGCGTTCCAATCGAGTTGGACATTAGAAGTAACTAATACCATATCAAATCTATTAGCTGATGATTCTATTGCTTTTGAATCATTAGAATTAATGTAATGATGAGCACCAAACTGCCTTATTTCTTTCTCTTTATTGGGATTGGTTGAAAAAGCTGTAACTTCACATCCCCATGCATTAAGAAATTTAAGAGCCAAATGTCCCAAACCACCAATACCAACTACCGCTACATGATTTGTAGATTTTATATTATTCTGAATCAGAGGATTGAAAACTGTAATTCCTCCACAAAATAAGGGACCAGCTGTTTTAATATCGATATTATTAGGTAATGGAAAGGCCCAGATCGATTGACATCGTACTTTATTGGCATAACCTCCATATCTACCAACAATTACATCTTCGCCCATTGCACAACGATTATGATGACCACTAATACATTGGTCACAAATTAAACAAGAACGAGCTCGCCAGCCTAGACCTACATATTGCCCAATTTTCAAATGTTTTACCATATTTCCAACTGCTGATATTTTGCCAATAATTTCGTGACCAGGAACAAAAGGGTATTGTGTTATTCCCCAATCATTATTAAGCATACTTAAATCACTATGACATATACCACAATATTCTATATCTATCTCTACTTCATCGGATTTCAAAGCATCTACGTTGTAATTAAAAGGTTGTAATTTACTTCCTGCTTGATGAGCTGCATAAGCCTGAATTTTCATATTATTAATACTTTATTTTTACATGCTTAAATATTTTGAAGAAAATAAAATAACAATGATGTATAATTTAACTAAAAGTTATATCTTTTTCTGTTGATATGATCAATTTAAATAATAATAAAAATAAAATAATATATTTGTAATAGTAGATCATATCATAAGGAAAATTTTATGTTGTAAAAACTTCAAAAAAATTTATTCTTTTATATAACATAAAAAAATAGTATTATTGCATAAAGAACGTTTTAAAGTCTAATAAATATAAATTAAAATTAAAGATTTATTTAACGTATTTGTTAAGTAAGATGATGAATTTATACATATCACTAATTTGGAATATACTTCTTATTTTAAGCATTATTTCTA
>JAICHH010000174.1 GCA_025922715.1 Nitrososphaeraceae archaeon | reverse complement strand
TTGAAAAAATATAAACCTATGATAATTAATATTCCTTTAAAACTAATTATTATGTTATGATATTCATAAATGTCATGAAGTTTCTACTTAATTTACTTACATTTTCTTCAGGGGGTGAGGAGCACTAAATCTAGTTTAGTCATGTTTTTAATGTCATAGTGATTGTGTCTATTTATGTAAAAAGTGATAGTGATGATTATTGTGACTGTCATAATAAATAATTTAATAAATTTTATGCGATTTTCAGCAACATTTTTATTAAATTAGGACGTATAAGTTGAAATCTGACTAATTTAGGTTTGAAACTTCTACTTGTCCAAAACTAGTATTCAAAGATAAGATGATGCTCCTTTACATATGGATTCAATCTTTGTCTCTAAATCCAAAACAGTCTCATTAGAAATATTAGCACAACTTTGAGCCATTACTTTAACGATGATGGTTTATTTTTCTTATTTATAAAAAGTATGTAATCCCATGAATAGCATGGAGGGGATGGGATTTGAACCCATGACCACCTGCGTGTAAGGCAGGTATCCTAACCAGTCTAGACAACCCCTCCGTTATTGATCTTTGATTCATTGTTATAACTATTATATTAATTTATGATTGATTTTCATAGATTTTGGAATCATATATTTATAGCTATAATAATTATAATTTTAATGTAAATTTAGTAATTTTAAAAGTTATTTCCTTCTCTCTTTTATTATTCTTATTTAATAAAATCATGATATAATATTGTATCTTTAAATAGTGATATAACAATTAAAAATGATTTCATATTATTTTTAATTACAACATTTTTAAATTAGGAAGGAAATCCAAAAACTATACTAATGAGTGCAAAAGAGTCCTATAATAAAATCTTTGAGTTAATGAAAAGCCATCATGATTGGTTTGCTAATTCTATTCCATTAATTGCTAGTGAGAATATTCCTAGTACGGCAGTAAGGGAGGCAATAGTATCTGATTTTGGAAATAGATATGCTGAAGGATGGCCCGGTGAAAGAGTATATGCTGGTTGTACTTTTATTGATCAAGTTGAAATAATCTGTAATGAACTTGCTAGGAAAGTTTTTAATGCAGAATTTGCCGATTGTCGTGCAACCTCAGGAGTAGTTGCAAATCTAGCAATATATTCAGGATTTACTCTTCCAGGAGAAACAATGGTAGCTACATCTATCCCAAATGGAGGACATATTTCTCATGGAAAGAAAGAACATTTTGGCACAGCAGGTCATGTTTGTGGATTAAATATTGAATTCTTCCCTTTTTCAAAAGAAGAAATGACAATTGATGTTGATTTGACTAAAAAAAAGATTTTGGATTTGATTAATAATGGTAAACCTCCCAAATTGGTTATGTTTGGAGGGAGTTTATTCCTTTTTCCACATCCTGTAAAGGAATTAGCCGATTTTATGCATGATCATAAGATGTTTATTAATTATGATGGGGCACACGTTGCAGGATTAATAGCAGGAGGAGAATTCCAAGATCCTATACGTGAAGGAGTTGATTCTATGACTATGAGCTCTCATAAGACATTATGGGGGCCTCAGGGAGGAATTATACTTTCATTAGAAAGATATGCAGAGACAATAAAAAAATCAATATTTCCTGGTAATACAAGTAGTCATCACTTACATCATGTAGCTGGTAAAGCAATAGCATTGGCAGAAGTATTGGAATTCGGAAAGGATTACGCTAAGCAAGTCATAAAAAATGCTAAAAAATTAGCAGAAAGTTTGGCAGATTATGGATTTACTGTATTAGGAGAAAGAAGAGGTTATACACAATCACATCAGATTGCAGTAGATGTATCAAAATATAATGATGGTGGAACTATTGAAAGGGAGTTGGAAAAATCTAATATAATTCTTAATAGACAATTACTTCCAGGAGATATCCAGGCAGGAAGACATTATATGCATCCCAGCGGTATCAGAATAGGGGCTAATGAAATAACAAGATTGGGAATGAAAGAAAGTGAAATGATAGAAATAGCTAATTTTATAAAAAGAGTTGTTATTGATAAAGAAGATACCAATAATATTAAAAGAGATGTTACTGAATTTAAGAAACAATATCAAAAACTAAATTATGTTTTTGATGGTCAACTTGAAGCTTATAAATATATCAGCCTTGTCCAAGTCTGATTAACTATTTTTATATTTTTATTTAATTAAAAATATCATTTTAAATAAATAAATTTTATTGATCTAAATGATGCTGTTAACTTAAGATGAATTCACCTCCATTCATAAGAAATGGTATTTTATTTCTAATTGTTGTATTATACAAATAAATGAACAACTTTATCCAATTGTATACATGTTGTAGATCACAATTGTTATTCTTTAGAGTAACAATACATGGATAATAATCATCAAAACATTCTGTTCTATCTTTGAAATACTGCATTACCCTTTCTATCAAACTCTTTTCTAAAGGAGAATGCAATCTATGTTTCAAATGTAAAAAATTGCATGCCTGTGGATACCATGTACCACCATCAGTATATACAGTATGTCTACCATATTTCTCAACAAGAGATCTGATGAATTTCTCTGCTACAAACATGTTTCTTTCTTCAGAAATGTAGATTCCCAGTATAGTCCTATGAACTGGTTCAATACAAATCCATAACCAAAAGTGATGATTCCCAATTTGGATAATTGTTTCATCTATAATGAATGCTGCTACTCTTTTTCTTTTGTAGATTTGAGAAGAACCAAACCTTTGAATCCAATTCCATATAGCAATATGACTTCGTTTCTCATCATTGAATATATCTAATGCTTTGGAAGTATTACGTAGACTTAAACCAAGAAAATACAAATACAAAGAATACATAACTACAATAGTGGATGTCCTATTTCTGATAAATCTTAGTAACATACACGTTAGAATAGGATATTCACAGCTAAATCTATTCTGTTAAATTAACAGCGCCTGGGATAACAATCAATAAAATGCAAAAGAGTAGGGTAAGAGATAACACTTCAATCTGAGAAACAACATATATAGTTAGTATATACT
>JAICHH010000173.1 GCA_025922715.1 Nitrososphaeraceae archaeon | reverse complement strand
TGTTACTGGATCAAAACCAATACCAAAACTATTTCTTATGCCATATCCATAATATTTATCTAAAATTCCTTCATCTCCTAAAGTGAATCCATCATTAACAGTCTCTCCATCAGTGGTAATACGCAGAACTCCACCTCGTCCATCAGGCATCTTACTATCTTCAATATTTTGTGCTAGTGTCAGGTATTCGGGATTACCTTCACGATTAATATCACCTACTACAAGATACAAATTATTGTCTGGTCCTATATCTAAGACTCCACCATTATGTGATGGTCCAGGTAAAAAAGGTAAATCTAACAAAAGTGTTGGGTTGACTAATTTTCCATCAATGAAATCATACTTGTATAGCCGATTTCCTAATATTTCGCCCTTATCAATATCTTCTGTTTCTGTATAAAATAAGAATACTTGTACATCTTCTCCTTCATTATCCAAAATACCCTCTTCTTTTAAATTCTCATTATTATTAGTAGTGGTAGCAGTGGTAGTATTACCTGAATTTTTAAGATCTTTTGTATTTAAAATGGCAATACCTAATAATCCTCGCTCGCTTTCTGAAGCAACATTTACATCCAAAACTGGTTCAGGCAAGATTTCACCGTCAAGTATTCTTTTAACTTGTCCTGTATTTTTTTCAATTACTAAAATATCATTCTCACCTAAAAAATCTATACCAGTTGGAAAATTTAGTTGATCTACAAGTTGAGTTATTTGTAGATTTTCGTCTTTAATTAATGGTGGTTCTTTTTCTTTACCAGCAAATGCATAATTATCAAAGCCGTTATTTGCTAAATTACAAATTAAAAATAAAGAGAAAGTACAGATAGAGATAGAGATATTAAAGATAAAGTTATATTTGCGAATATAAAATGAAATTTCTTTTTTTATTGAATCAAAGTTCATTTTCATAATATTCTAACATTATACTTTATTAAACTTCAGACATAATTTTCTATATGATTTCACTAATATTACAACAACAAAAATAAGAAAAATGCAAATATTCTCTCAAATAAGGATGTACAAATGAATATGACAGTATTACTCAATTTATTTCTAAAAAATATTCTCTTATAACTTTATATTCAAAAAATTTTTTATAATCCATAGAAAAAAAATAGTGGTAGAGGTTATACTAGTAGTAACAGAGTTATAATAATAGTATAAATTCCGGTATCAAAATTGGATTGCGATTAAGATTATTTTTTACTGTTTTAAAACTGTTTTATCTATCTTATGTATCACTCACTAACTCTATTCAAATTCTTTCCAATTTTTTTTAACATTCTGTTCCTTCTCGTGTATTCAAATCATCACTTGATACACAGGCATGAAATCTATCTCCAACCTGTATAGGGCCGATGTCGATATTTCTATCAAATGTAAATGTTCTTGTTATTGTATCGTCATTGCTTTTATCAAGTTCGTCTTGAATATCCTATAATTTCTGATTGAATTAAATGTCAAATAGATTGATAAGTATTTTGTGTATTATCAAGTAACTCGAGATGATCTAATATCTGACCATCATTTGTATGAAATTTATCTCAGTATCTTACCATTATCCTTAATATCTAAAAATCTAAATTCATTTTATGGTATGACAATCTAGTTAGGTTTGTCTTAAATTTTATTAAGGTTTTTTTCCTGCAGTACCTATAGTTAGAAATATCATTTCATCAGTAGAGGTAGAGGATGGATAACACCTTCTCATAGATTGTTATTATAGACTTTGATTTATCTTATTTGTATCCAGAATGGAGAAAGTTACATATCATTTTTCTCGTTGTTGTTATTATTAGTTCTATTTTTTTTTATAACAATTTTGTAAACTAAAATGGCAGTTAATGACACTATTACAATTATAGCTACAATATGAAATGCGTCTGATGATTCCTGTGAGAATTCATCCCATGCATTTCCTAAATAAAATCCACTCATAGTCAATGATGAACTCCATATAAAAGATCCAATAAAAGTAAATAATATAAAAGAAATCAAATTCATTTTTGCAAGACCTGCTGGAACCGATATCAATTCCCTTATTCCAGGAGCTAGTCTGCCAAGTAGAACAGCTAATTTTCCATATTTCTGAAACCATACTTCTGATTTATGTAATTTATTTTCATTTATCAGAAGATACTTTCCAATTTTTAGAATCACTTTTCTTCCAACTTTTAGAGATAAAAAATAAATTATAATAGCACCTAGTGTTGAACCTAATGAACCCATAAATCCAAACATTATTGCTTGGCCAAGTCCTAAATTTTGACTTTGAACTACATATCCTGCTAAAGGAAAAATTAATTCACTAGGTATGATTGGAAAAATAGTCTCGATCAGTGCAGCAGTAAAAATTCCAAGGTACCCATGATCTAAAATTAAATCAGTAACTAAGTTAGCAGTATCGTTTATAAATGTAGAAATAGAAGTGATTGCTAATGATATTATAATTAAGGTAGAAATAACCATAAAATATCAACTATTTAAACTTAAAGAATATGGTTAATAAAACTTTGTGAAGAAATCAAAATAATGATAATAATCAATTGCTGTTAATTTAACAGATAGGATTTCACTATGAATATCCTATTCTAACTTTTGTATGTGATTGATTTGTCATGAATAGAACCTCCATAATACTAGTAATGTTCTCTTCACATTTTTATTTTCTTGCTTTAAGAAATACTTTTAAGGGATTGGATATATTTGACGATGAGACGAAGTCATATATCTCTATGGAATCGGATAGAAAGTTTTGGTTCATACCACATGCAACAAAAGCAAGAGTTTTCGGATTCATTATAGATGAAACCATAATTCAGATCGGTAGTCAGCATTTCTGGTTATGGATCTGTATTTATTGAACCAGTTCAGAGATCCGTGCTTGGAATCCATATATCAGAAGAGAGAAACATGTTTGTAGCAGAAAATTTTATCAGATCTCTTGTATCTAAATATGGTAGACATACAGTTTACACTGATGGAGGTACATGGTATCCACAAGCATGTAACTTTTTACATCTAAAACATAGATTGCATTCACCTTT
>JAICHH010000172.1 GCA_025922715.1 Nitrososphaeraceae archaeon | reverse complement strand
TTCTATTGCAGGGTCATCAGCTAGATTGAGGAACAATACACTACGCCTTAATGCACCTGACTCCTCCAAGCTTCTTTTAAAATATTGAGCTTCCGAATATTGAACTCCAATTGCAGCGAAAACAACCGCAAAATCTTCATTGGTTCCTACTACATTGGCTTGCCTGGCAATTTGAGCTGCCAAAATATTATGAGGAAGTCCTGATCCAGAAAAAATTGGTAATTTTTGCCCTCTCACAAGCGTAAGCATTCCGTCAATGACTGAGACCCCTGTCTGGATAAATGAGGTTGGATATTCTCTTCTTTCGGGGTTCATCGGTTCACCATTTACATCTAAAAATTTGTCTGCAATCGGTTCAGGTAAACCATCATTTGGTCTTCCAAGTCCATCAAAAACTCTGCCCAATAGTTCGTTAGAAACTGGCATAACCATAGTTTTTCCTAAAAATTTTGCCTTTGTTCCGGTTATAGCAAGTCCTGATGTGCCCTCAAAAATTTGGACTACTGCCTTTCCGTTCCCGACCTCTAAAACTCTTCCAAGTCTTTTTTCTCCTTCACTGGTTTCAATTTCCACTAATTCATCAAAGGATGCTTTTGTTATTCCATCTACAACAATAATAGGACCTTTAATTTCGGCAATCTTAGTATATTCAACACTACTCATATCAGACAATAAGTTCTACCTCCTCTTTTTTTGATTTAATTGCGTTGAACTGTATATCCATTTTTGAGTCCAATTCGTCAAGCTTAGAAACTTGTTCATCTGGAATTTCAAACTTTGCTTTAAGTAATGAAGGTATAATGGGCATTGATCGAATATCAGGAAGAGATACACCTTCTTTGAGAGATTTAAGTGATTCATTATAAAATTTGACCATCAATTTAACAAGCTTCAATTGCTTTTCTGCGCCACAATAAGTATCTATTTTATCAAAGGAATTTTGTTGAAGGATGCCAATTTTTATCATTCTAGCTATTTCAAGTACCAATTTTTCCTCATCAGGTAATGCTTCAGGACCCAATAATCTAACAATTTCTTTAAGTGTATCTTCTCTTTGTAGAATATTATAAGATTCAGCTCTAAGATTATACCAATCAGGACTAATATTGTCAGTCCACCATTTTGATACATCTTCCAAATAACCGGAATATGATTGCATCCAATTAATTGAAGGGTAATGTCTTGAATATGCTAATCTAGTATCTAGAGCCCAGAAAGTCTTGATAAACCTGATAGTATGAGTAGTTACTGGCTCGGTAAAATCCGCTCCAGAAGGTGAAACTGCGCCGACAATAGTTACTGAACCACTTCTATCAGGAGATCCCAAGGCACGTACACGACCAGCTCTCTCGTAAAATTCTGCTAATCTAGATGCAAGATAAGATGGATAGCCTTCTTCTGCAGGCATTTCTTCTAATCTTCCGGACATTTCTCGTAAGGCTTCAGCCCATCTACTAGTAGAATCAGCAACAAGGACCACATCCATACCCATATCTCTATAATATTCAGCCATTGTTACACCTGTATAGATTGAGGCTTCTCTGGCGGCAACTGGCATATTACTCGTATTGGCAACAAGGACTGTCCTTTCCATTAATGGCCTATTAGATCTGGGGTCAATTAAATGAGGAAATTCGACAAGGACTTCAGTCATTTCATTACCTCGTTCACCGCAGCCAATATATACCACTACTTTAGAATCAGCCCATTTTGCTATTTGATGCAGAGTAACAGTTTTTCCTGTTCCAAATCCCCCGGGGATTGCGCCGGTACCTCCTTTGGCAATGGGAAAATATGTATCTATGACTCTTTGGCCAGTTATCAAAGGTACTGTAGGATCGAAACGTTCGGTATATGGCCGTGGTTTTCTAACAGGCCATTTATGGTACATCTTCATGGGAAAGGTAGTTCCACTGTTTTCAATAGTAGAAATAACCTGTTCCAAGTCATAATCACCCTCAGAGGAAATATCCATTACCTTCCCACCTATTGAATAAGGAGGAACAAGAATACTGTGAGTTAAAAGGGGAGTCTCTTCAACAGTTCCTATTACAGTACCTGCTTTAGCATTATCACCTATTTTCAAGGTCGGTGTAAAATGGTATTTCTTTCTTAAATCGATGGGCGTAGTTGCTATTCCCTTACTAATGAATGGACCGGATTTTTTGGCTATTTCCTCCAAAGGTCTTTGAATTCCATCATAAATTTTTCCAATTATACCTGGACCCAACAAAACAGATAAAGGTTGTCCTGTGCCTACGACAGGTTCCCCTGGTTTTAGACCAGAGGTGGATTCGTAAACCTGAATAAATGCAACATCACCTGTTAGTCGAATGACTTCTCCAATTAACTTAGACTCGCCTACTTCAACAGTTTCATACATTTTAGCCGAAGCCATTCCGTCGGCTTTGACTGCAGGGCCACTAACCCATACAATTTTTCCTTTTGCTACCAATTTAGTTTACCATTCCTCTTAAAATTTGGGCTATATTTTTCCTTATTAAAGGTTTGAGTCTTTCAATTCTTGAATCTAAAGTATTATCTAAACTAACAGTCCCATCAGAAGATTTTATTTTAAATCCGCCCAATGAGTTTTTGAGATTTCCCTGTATCTTAATTTTTTTATTATATTTCAGGCTTACTGATTCTATTTGTTTTTTAAAGAAATCAGTATCTTTTTTCAAACATTCTATTATAATATCATTAGTCCCAATATTGGGAATACTTTCCTCAAAAATTTTAATTAACATATTCCTATAATGAGGTTCCTCAGCAGACGACAATAATTTTTCTTTTACTTTTCCATAAACGTCATTTACAGCTTGTTCAAGTAAAACTAATTCTTTATTGCGTACAGATAATTTACTTGAACCAATAACTTGTCTTTTTAAATTTTCTGCTTTTTTTTCTGCATTTGAAATAATGTTCTCCAATTCTCCCTCTATTTGAGATTTTGAAGAATCTATATTATTAATAGATTCTAAATATGATTGGTTGAGTTGAGTCAAAATTTCTGATTCTTTATTTGTTATAACTTGATCTATTGTTCGCTCTAAAG
>JAICHH010000171.1 GCA_025922715.1 Nitrososphaeraceae archaeon | reverse complement strand
TTATGCACCTGTGATTGTTATTTTTCCATGAATCCATGCATTTTTAATTTCATTTAGTTCATAATCCTTATGTTTCCTTCTTTCAATAACATATCCAGTTTTAGAATGATAAAAAATAACCATATCGTCAGGATAAAAAGATAACATTGCATGATTATCATAATCTGATGCCATATGTCTTAAATGTATATTTTCCCAATTGAATAATTCTTCGAGGCTTCCATTAAAATGATAACAACTTCCACAAGGACATTCTATATCACGCCAGTTTCCAGAAATATTTTGTAACCAAGTATTATTGTTATTAATTTTAATATTTTTAATATTGTTCATACATACACACACTCTCTATTATTAACTAAATCTTATCATAAATTTAAATATTTCAATGGTTATGTCTTTTTATAAACAATTTTAACATATGAATATAAATTATAATCTCATGTTTTTCGTTTTATTATAATATTTGATAAATCTATTCCCTTCCAGACAATTTCATATCCTAAATATTTAAGAATATCTATAGTGTATTGGATGGGAATATTATTATTTTCGAAAATCTGTTGTATTTTTATTAAATTATCAATATTACCAATTGCATCTTTTATTTCATTTAATTTTCTCTCAGAAATTAATAAAGAATTTTGTATTATATAATTTTTAATATGATTATTTGTAAGTAGGTTTGAAATAATATTAGATAGAGAATTGATGGAAACACCATAAGTTTTAGATATTTCTTCCAAATCAATTATTTCTTGGTTCTTATTTAAGAGATCTATGATATATTCAGTCATTGCAGATCCGTAGGTTTCAAGATTTTGATTCATTATTTTACTATCTATAGATTTTAGATAGAAAAGGATCTTTTTCATGGAAATTGAGTCATTTTTATATATTATGATTTTATTGTGATCTAAAATAGAACCTGATAAAAGTTTGTTCATTTCACTACTTTCTGAAACTAAATTATTTTCGTTTATTGCTATTAAAAGATCGTTTTTATTGTCGCTCAATTTCAAGATTTCGTAAATTTTTTTAAATTTTCTTTCTAAATATTGTACGGTCCAAAATCCTATTATTTCAAAATATATTTTTTTGCCATATCTTTCAAAAAGGAAATCCGCTATGAAGGCTCTTCCACCTGGCAATATTAGAGGATCAGGTTCTCTTACCAATTTCCAGCCAGTATGAAATTTTTCAAATTGCATAGCAAATTTTGTCTCAACAAAACTATCAAAATTAAGATTAATGCTATTAAAGTCTTCAAACGGGTAATCATTATAAAATCGGTCGTTAATAGAATTAAAGAAATGTACTTCGCTATCTGAGGAAAGATCAAAATCGTAAAGCTTTCTTCCTGAAAGACTATTTTTAATTATTGATGCTTTAATACTCCATTTAGAAGCTGAAATAATTTTAGGAATTACTTTTGCTATTAAAATCCCATATTTATTAGTTAATTTAAATATACTCAAAGGTCCATCTATTGAGCAAATGATACTGTCATTGAAATATGATTTAAAATCATCACCATCTGCAATATTTTGTTCAATTTGATTAGATTGTATTTCTTTAGGAAATTTGTTGTCTGAATTCTTTTGAGTTTTCTGAAGATTATACATTAGCCCAAATCTTTTGATTGTTCTTAAAACTTGTTTCCAATTTGTTCCTCCTCTTATAGTGAATTCAAAGTTAACAGAATTAAATAATAGTGTCTGTAAAATTGATAAATTATATATTCCTAGTAACTGTATCGGTTCAATTGAAATAAAGCTTTCAAGAATTAGATAATCTTCTTGATCTAACCACATTAATTTTTCCAAATAATTAGTTTCTATACCTAATTTTGAAGCAACATACTGAAAAATTTTATCTCGTTTAGTATGATCTATAGGCAATCCTCTCCTTGAAGATTCCTCAAATAAAACTTTACGTAACGAAAACGAAGATGGTATTTGAGTTGAAAAAAATTTGTTCTTCTCATAATCTGAAGAAAAGAATTGATTAATTTTGAAAACACACCGTCGTTCTAATAGTGCAATGAGACCTCTAATTAGCTTAAAATCACTGTAACTATTTTCATACAAAAATAATCTTTTTTGTAAATCTCCTTTTGTCTTTTTTTGGTTATATGAGGATTCAAATTCTGTTATTAGTTTTTGGGCAATTAAAAGATTATCAGCAGACGCTAAACAAAATAAAGGAGTAATTCTTTGACCTTTATTAGTTATTTTTGTCCTTAATAATTCAAGAGGTAACATATTTACAGAAATGATAATAAAAGACTAAATTCTCTTAGCCATCCATCCTAAACTATGAAAAACTATAAGCATTATACCTGTGATTATAATTTGATATTAATATTAATATTACTATAGTAGTGCAAAATGTTGGCTCAAGATTATAAAACCGCTTAAAGAAAAAACAAAAATTGTTATTGGCAATCATGAGGCTGATTCTTCTAAAAAACTGAAAACCTATATGAAAGCTTTTAATTTACAAAAACAGTATTATTCCTTTAACTATCTATCAAAAAAATGTTCATTTTTTAGCATTATCGACTGAAAAAACCTCATATGATAAAGGCTCAAAACAATATAAATTTGCAGAAAAAGATTTAGAGCAATATACTGGTGATTCATCGATTGATTGGATTGTAGTATTTTATCATAAGAATATATATAGTTCTGGAGGCGGTTTACCAGATGAGACAGATTTTCGTAATGCATACCATCCTCTTTTTGACAAGTATAATGTGGACTTGGCTCTACAAGGACATCACCATGCATATGAAATGAAAAGACTATATCCTATTTCGTTTAATGATGACAGCAAAAATAAACCAATTGTAAACGATAAAGATAAAGTTAAAGATTCCGCCACGCTTAAAAATCCAAAAGGTACCGTTTTTCTCACTGTAGGAACTGGAGGAGTAGATAGTATGAAAGTAGGAAAAGGTAAAACTGTTTTCTGTTGCTAAAGAAGATGGTAAGTTTGGAATAATAAATATATTGGTAGAAAAAGAGGATGATGATGATGATGATGATGATGGCGATAAGAATATACTGACAGG
>JAICHH010000170.1 GCA_025922715.1 Nitrososphaeraceae archaeon | reverse complement strand
CATTAAAGCAACTTCATCAGCACCATATTCATACATTTTAGTTTTATCTGATTCTTCTTCTGCAATAACAAAAATTTTAGTACCAGGATTTATTCTTTTATATTAACTATTAGCATTAGGTCAGTATCTAATGCTATTTCTTGATTGATTACTACGGTATTAACATTTCCGTCTATCTCTTTAAATCTTTTCAAACATTGTCCTCCATTTGTAAATTTAGAGGGTTAGAATCCTTTAACCAAAAAATGCCAGCAAGGACAGAGTAAATATCGTTATTATTATAAACTATGAATACATTAGGCTTTTGAAATGACAATGAACCAATTTATTATATAAACTATTAAATGATGACCTAAAGCAATATTATTAGTTGTAAAGTGAATGAAGAAAAGAAACCAAAAGAAGTAGGTATGTAAAAGACGATAATATTTGACTATGATATTGTATTAAAGTAAAGCGATGTTTTACATCTGTATCTGGAATCTTCTTTGGTTTTTTACTAAATCATCTCATCGTGGTGGAAGAAAAAAAGAGTAATCACTTTATAAAAATTTATAGAATAAATAAAATACTATACAACAATTAATAAATAATGATAAAGAATACCAAAATTCTGCAGAAGTTGCTTTGGGTACAGGTATCGTCTTACTAAAATATTTACTATGATACAGTAGACAGCAAATAATTTTCCTTTCGAAGAATCATATTAAGAAAAATCACTAATTTATTTACATGTAAATATCAATTTTTTTAATTATAAAACTACCTTTACTAAAAATCAATCATTGTCTATTACTTTAGACCAATCAATATTGATATGTCTGTGCATTAATTTCTTAGCATTGTTTATTATTTTGGTGGTATCAGGATCAGATTTTATCAATTCTGCCAATTCCTTTTCATTCTCAATTGCAAAACAATTATACCCTTCTTTAAAATCACAGTATTTTGGATCGTTGTTGAAATCTTGTATCCATCTTCTATGTAAAATTAAGGCACAATCATTATGTATTGCTTCTAAATATGTATACTGAGTTCCTCCACCATCATTTTTAACTAGCGAAAGGTCGACTACAAATTTTTTTCTAGAGATTATATTAGAAAGTGATAAAAATGATTTGTCAAATTTACCATAATATTATTTCTTAAATTCACTAGCACCATTCTTTCCATTTAAATAGACATAAATATACATTGGTGTAGGATAACCATATAGACTAATGCCGTTAATTCCAAATGATTCTAAAATTTTATTTGCTTTGAGTATTATATCAATATTTTTTCCAAATCCTATTCTAGAAATTGAAACTGCTCCTTTTCTATCGAGTATATAAGAATCAATTGGATATGCATAAAATGGGTGATAAAGGAAAACTGAATTCAAGTTATAATTCTGCTGTACGTAATCTTGAACTGACCTTCTGATAGTAATTATTTTCCATTTCTTTATAATTTCAATAATTCTATTTGAAATATCTCTAGGATCATGAATTACTATTACAATATTATTTGTTCGTTCTCTTTGATCATTATTAGTTAAGTTCAATAATATAGGAAAATAATCATCTTTGATCATAGTAAGAAAAGGGTATTGTATATTGCGGAGTATCTTAGCGGATATATTCCTATAGTGTAATCCATAACCGAAATCTCGTAATCTATTTTCTGACTTGTTACTAATTGTAGGACGTAGAATGACGTTATCATTTTTTCTTTTTGATATTCCAATTGTATAAATTAAATGTGCAGTAAATGTGGTTACCCCTCCGAAGAAGAATTTATGTAAGTATATGAACTTTGTATTGGAATTCAATGTAGAATAAGTAAGTAGTGCCAGTAGTATTAATCAATATTATTTTCTTTATATTCAAAATATCAGATCAGACAAATCGTTTATATTATATGCAAATAATTATAGTCTTATCTTGATTAAATCAATAGATAGATTAATTATATATCACTATAATACTTAAACGTAAGTATCAGTATAAAATATGATAGATGATATTAAAGGAATTTTTTCAATGGACTCAACTATAATCTATGGGATTGGAACAGATACAGCTGCTAATATTATATTATTATGTTACCTTAATATATATTTATATTTAAAAAGGTTTTGAAAAAATTGCCTCACATAGTATTAACTAATGTTTCAGATTTCGAGAGTATTTTTAACAATTTCAAAAAGGACGTATCGATTATTAAGAATGAGAAAGATCAAACAAACACCATAATCAGATTTGAGGAGATCTTTTTAAATCAATTGAAGAATATTATATTGATTAAAACTATAGTTATAGAAAATACTAATCAATCTCAAACATATTATATTATGGCCATGAAAAAGAACAACCAAATAACTATAAGACTTAACCCATTAACTGATCCAAAAAATAAAACTGATGCTGTAAAAATCTCACTGACAAAAATTGCCAAACAATATAAAAAAATTGATCCAGCTATCTCCATAGGTAAAACAAATTTAGAACAATATCTACTATAATATAAAATGAAGATATGATTTTTTAGGTAGTGAAGAAAATTCGAATCTGTAATACTTTTTTTCTATATTATATTAAAATAATAATATAAAGGTTTGAATATGGTAACAACATATGGAAAGAAAATGATGAAATTCAAATCAGCAAGTATAGGTCACAAGATCCAAATCAGACAAATGGAACATTAGAAACTTCGAATATCATTAATTTCATAAGGTAAAAGATCCTTGTTTAGATTTATCTGAATATATTCTTGAGATAACATGTAAAAAATATGTTTTAAAGTGCTTTTATGAAAGAAATTTTTAATCCAATTAAACATCTATCTCAACGATATCATAATGATCACTAACGTAATATTGGGCACTAGGCAATATAATGATGTATCTATTATAAACAGAAGGTGACCATGTTTATATTATTAGGATGGTATATATTAGAATAAAAAACATAAAAAACATTGGTTATGCTTATCTTGTTGAAAGTAAATGGAACAAAGAAAAACATACTTCTCAACAAATTATAAAACAGTATTTAGGTCCAGTTTCTCAAATAAATATTAATAAAATTCCCAAAGAATATCGAAGTGAAT
>JAICHH010000169.1 GCA_025922715.1 Nitrososphaeraceae archaeon | reverse complement strand
AGAATCATAATGATAAACCCCTCCAATAGAAAGGGAGTCTCTGTTGGTATAAACAAATCCGCCACCGATAAGATTCAATGAGACATCTCCTGCAAATAGGTAAGCGACTCCTTCATCAGAGTTAGTTATATCAAAACGTTCTTCAATTAATTTTTCGGGTAACTTTACTACAACTTTTACGCCTTGATAGAGTTCACTAGGAGTAAATTTTTCCCTCGCCTGTGCCATTTCTGCTATCTCAGAGTTTACACCATCCGCAGCAATCAGTACTTTTGTTTCAAATTCTTCAAGTTCATCAGTTTCCACTATTATTTTTGATCTTTTTTCATCCCATCTTAGAGCTCTTACATGTACCCCTGTAATAATTCCTCCACCTAATTTTTCTGCTACCTTTTGAGCTTCTTTTGCAAACCAGGAATTTAATTTATTTAAAAGTACAGAATAAGCGAAATTTGTTTGATAATTATGAGATTCAGTAAGATCTATAGAAAAGACTTTATCTTTAGAAGTAGCATTCAAAATATATTTAGTAATTAGCCTTTCGTAAGGAGATTCTGTGAGAAAACTTTCTCCATAAATGTCTTCGACATTATAGATTTTTCCATTCTTGGATTTTTTAGAATACAAAATTCCTCCAGAAACATTTTTCGAGCCAACTTCCTTCCCGGCTTCTAACAAAATAGCTTGTTTACCTAAGCTAGACAGGTGTTTGAGTGCTGCTAGTCCTGCAGATCCTCCTCCAACTATGGTTACATCACAATTTTCCATATGTGTTCACTTGAATTTCTTTTTCTTTTTCTCTTATTTGTCCGACCCGTTTTCCTAGTTCTTCGATAATAACTGGGATAATGTCTTCCATTCGTCCCTTAATAAAAACATCACACACATCTTTGATTGGTGAATTTTCATCTGGATTTATAGCAATGATAAAGTCAGATTCTTTCATACCATCTAAATGTTGTATTGCTCCGCTAATTCCAACAGCAATATAAATTATAGGTGTCACTTTTCTACCGCTCGTTCCCACCACTCTATTAGGAGTTATATAAATGGCATCATATTTTTCACTTAAATGGAATATTTTCTTTGATACAGGTAACGATATACCAATTTCAGCATCGAGAAGTTTAGCTAATTTTTCTATAAGTTTAATATTACCCTCTGGATTTTCTTTGATACCCCTACCAAAGCTGACGATAATTTTATAATTCTCAAACTGAACAGGATTTTTGACAAGTTCTTGTTTCAAAACTTTTATTTTGAGATCCTCTTCATTAAACTGAGGATTGTATTCAGATATTATTCCGGTCCTTTTTGTGTCTTTAATAATAGGTTGGAAAGCCCCTGGAATGATGCTGCATGCTTGTGGATGAAATTCTTTTTTGATTTCAGGATTCTTGTTATCAAGACATAAGATTGTAGTCCAAAGAAATCCAGAAAAATCAGGTCTGTACATCTCCAAGATTTTCTCATATCTAATAGTTTCTCCTTTTGTTTTATGTTGATGTTTGATATCTAAATCGCTTATTACCAATTTGTTTATATCAGAAGCAAGACCAGAATCCAATTCGGCTAATACTGTAGAAGATAGATGTCGACCTATACTATCTGCTAAAAAGAACATATATCGAGGTTTTTTAAATGCAGAGAAATATTCTGGTGAAATTTCTCTAATAGAATTAGGATCCATTGCTATTTGAGATATTATTTTGGTATAAATTTTATTAATGGGATATTTTAAATGTGGGTCATCTGCATAAATCACAGCATCTGCACCATAATATATAAGATCTTTTGATAAGTTCTTTATACCATCTCCTAAGTGAATAGCAATAACTTTTTCGTTTAAATTATATTTTAGGTTAAAATTGTCCATTAATCTTCTTGCTTCTCCTAACATTTCGAGACTAGATGGAATCAATTCGTTGTCAAGAGACTCAATTATGACAAATAAGTGTCTATAACTTTCATCATTGTTTGTTATATGGTTATTTTCAATTTTGTTCATTGTAATCATTGCCATTGTCCTTTTATTTTTGTATTAATTGAAGTATTTTTGTTACACTATTTATTATACCTTCACGATCGTGTCCTTCTATTAATTCAGCTGTTCTAGTTGTTCTAGCTTTTGGAATTTTTTCAACCTTATGTACGATTGTTGGAGAGCCTGGTAAACCCACAAATCTGGGATCTAATTCAAGTTTCTTATGATCGAGAACCTTGAGATAAGTTTTATAACTTTCTGCTCTTTCTTTTGCTTCCTTAAGATATTTTGATGAAGTTAATCTAAGGGAGACGGTATTGAAAGTCGGTTTGTATGAAGGATCTATTGCAATAAATACAGGTAGCGGTGCTTGGATTTCCTCTACTATATCATAAAAACCTGGTAATGCAACAAGTCTTTTAGCAAGAATAAATTTATTATTTAAATCTACAGAAAAATCGATTACATTTCCTAAAAAAGTAAATCCTAATTTCCATGCGGTCTGTGGACCGGTTTGACCTGTCTCGCCATCAGAAGCACGATGTCCGGAAAATACCATGTCCATTTTCTTTCCTGTGTTCATTTTGTTAATTCCCTGTTTTAGAACCTCTGCCGTTGCTAAAGTGTCAGCACTCGCAAACAGCCGATCACTATATAAATGGAGCTCATCAGCATCACAAATTGATTGGGCTTCCTGCAATGCAATTTCTGCCATTGGAGGACCCATAGAACAGACTGAAATGTAACCACCATATTTTACTTTTGTATAAAATGCAGCCAGGGATGCTACTGCACTATGAGCACCTAATCTACTTTTTGTTTCTGCCCTATTTAATGTCCCATCAGGATTATAACTAACACTGCCTTCTGAAAAATCAGGCTCAAGCTTTACTAGTACAGCAATATTGAGAGTCAAGGTATTTCATTTATACGTCCTCATTTAAATCAGTTAAGCAGTATTAATTGACAAAATCAAGCTCAAGCTTTACTAGTACAGCAATATTGAGAGTCAAGGTATTTCATTTATACGTCCTCATTTAAATCAGTTAAGCAGTATTAATTGACAAAATCAAGCTCAAGCTTTACTAGTACAGCAATAATGAGAGTCAAGGTATT
>JAICHH010000168.1 GCA_025922715.1 Nitrososphaeraceae archaeon | reverse complement strand
GCTAACAAAAAAAAATTACTAAGAACTTTAATTTAGTTTAGTTTTAAAAAAAGTTTGGTTAAAAGATAACTTCGTATATGTCCAATATAAGTGTGCTATATTTTACAACTTTGTTCTACATAATTTTGTATGTTAATTAGTATAGCTAGAGAGAATCATGTATTATAGACATTTATGACTGTCAGGACCATATAACTTATTATAAATAAAAAAAGATTATTTATTATTTTTATTAAAAAGATCCAGCATTTTTTGTCATTCTTTCTTGCATTACTTCGTTCCATTAGTGCAGAGTGGCTATTTTTTTTAACAGACCGACAATAGACATTATAATAACAATTTGAATGTCAACATAATCTTTTAGTCCATTTCCATGCATAAGACTATCAGCACCTGGATAGTATCCATTCTGGAGCTAAATGATTCTTAATGATATTGGAAAGTATTTTAGAATCTGATTCGCCATTCAGTTTAAAATGAGTATCTATGATTTTCCAGACTTTTTAGGTAAATTCACATTACCGATCTATTGCTCATTGTTCTATAATTATTATTTGTTTTCTTTATGCTTATCTTATTTTTCAATAAATTTTTTTCTTTGCTCCGTATCATGAGCAGTTCTTTAATACTAATAAAGAGTTTTTTTGTACGTTATTGCCCGTATTTTAATTACTTCTTTTACTTGATTTAAATAATTCTCTACGTTTCACTTTAATCGATAATTTTGATTCTCTTTATAATTTAACAGCCGTTATCTGTCGTTCTGAAAATAGGATTTGAACCCGATTGGAAACAAGCTTTTCTGGTTATGTTTTTGTATAGACCCACTACACAATTTCTATTCTTGGTATATTTATCAGAAGAAAGAGAGAACATGCTTGTTAATAAAAAAATTTATTAGAGAATAATTTAAGGAGAAATTTGGACAACATATACAGCATCTACTAATGGAGATACCTACTTTTAGGAGCATGTAAAGTCTTTGGTTTAAACACTATTTACATACGTTTTTTTTAAGATAAGAGTCTATAATATCAAATCAACCAAAAAATCAAGGGACAGTTGATATGGAATTACAAAATTATCGAAACTAATGTAGAAATATAAGTATCTATACCTAAAAGTAATAGAGCCTAATCAAGGTACTAAATAAACAATGAAACTAGCGCCGACAATTCCAATAACAATCAGTGCTGTTAGAATAATTCCCTTTTTCGTAACTTTATTTTTAATTTCTTTTTCTTTATTCAAATTAAGTATTGTAAATGTTTTATTTATTTATTTTTTTTCCTAAAATCAAGAATAACTCTAATATTTGGGTTTTTTTCGCAGTCTTCTCTCCAATTTTGCTATCTTTTTGCTACCAGACCTCTTTTCACTATGAGCATGAGTTTTTTTAAAATCTTTCTTCATCATTTTTATATTTTTTATTTGTTTAATAAATACTTACAATTATTATTAATCATTATTAAAAATTGATAATGAATATGAACTGATATGGTTAAATCGTATATTCCATAGCAAATACGAGGTATATTTATCTTAGCTGTCTAACCTTTTTATAATACAGCTAATAATTTAGGCTGTGGAGAATGTATGTATTTTAGGAGCTGGTAGTACTAAATATGGTAAGCTTAATGACAGTGTTATAGAAATAGCCCTTAGTGCATCTGTTGATGCAATTGAATCGGCTGGGATATCACCTAGTGATATACAAGCTGGATATATCTCAAATGTTTTTGGTGTAGCAGATAAACAAGTACATATCGCTCCAGTTATTATGAGCAATTTAGGGATTTCTCATGTTCCGGGTTTGACTATTGAATCAGCATGTGGATCTGGTTCCGTGATGTTTAGGGAAGCATTTGCAAATATCCGTGCTGGATTTTATAACTGTGTATTGGCTTTAGGTGTAGAAAAAATCACTCATACTGGTACAACTCAGAGTACAACTCTATTTTCGTATTGTTCTGATTTCTTTTACGAAGGTGGAAATGGTGCTTCATTTCCTGGTTTATTTGCTTCTATTGCGCGAGCATATATGACGAAGTATAAAGCGAATGAAGAAGATCTGGCTCATGTTGCTGTAAAAAACCATGAAAATGGATTACTAAATCCTAAAGCTCATGTACGGAAGAAAATAACTGTTGAAGATGTGCTTAAGTCTCCTGTAGTTGCATCTCCATTAAAACTATATGATTGTTGTCCTTTTTCAGATGGCGCCTCAGCAGTAATTCTCTGCAGTGAAGATTTTGCAAAAAAAAGTGGAAAACCATATATTAAAGTTATTGGATCGGGAAGAGGAGGCTCTCCAGCGGCAGTTCAAGGTAGAAAAGATATATCAACTATTCCAGCTACAGTTATTGCTGCTAATCAAGCATATAAAATGGCTGGGATATCTGCTCAAGATGTGGACTTTGCGGAAGTTCATGATTGCTTTACAATTGCAGAGATAATAGATGTGGAAGATCTGGGTTTTTTCAAGAAAGGTAAAGCAGCAAAAGAAATTAGAGATGGAGCTACTTCCAGAAAAGGAAAGATTCCAATTAATCCATCTGGAGGTTTGAAATCAAAAGGTCATCCGATTGGAGCTACCGGAATTGGTCAAATTGTTGAAGTTTTTGAACAGTTCTCTGGACAAGCTGGGGAAAGAACTATTAATGATGCAGAAATTGCTTTAACTCATAATTTTGGTGCGACTGGGGCTAGCGCTGCAGTTCATATATTTAAAAAGGTGAATTAATCCACATTGAACAATCCTAATAGTACAGGAGTTAGAGAAAAATTTATTGCATCGGCGCAGAACTCCAAGATATTAGCAAGAAAATGTAGTAATTGTAACACCATCATGCTCGCTACTATATTATATTGTGAAAAATGTCATGGTAAAAAATTTAATCTAATCGAATATCCAGGCAGAGGTTATGTAAATACCTTTACTATTCATACAGTCCCTCCTGAAGGATTTGAGGATGTTGACAGTTATGCTTGGGTTGTTTTCACTCTAGATGATATTTTACTCCGGGCGTCAGGATTTTTACCTGATATCAAAAAACCATCTGATCTACCTATTGGATCAAAAGTTAAAGTCCATGGTTTTGATCAGAAACATGGAT
>JAICHH010000167.1 GCA_025922715.1 Nitrososphaeraceae archaeon | reverse complement strand
TCTGTATGTAGATTAAATAATTATTATTGATTTACTATAACTGGTTATGTTGGACTATTATAAGATTGAGAATGATAGTTGATACTATCTATAAAACAATGATTAGTAAATTTTAAAAGAGATATAATTTTAAATTGTTTCTAATAATAAAAGCTAAATATAAGATAGTACTATATCTACATCGCACTCTTATTTTCGAACCGTTATCGGTAATACTCCTAATGGAATATAATTAAAAAAGATACTCAAATAGCTCAAATCACGAGATATTTTCTAATTTCTGTCCTAATAAAATTCCAAAATAAGCAAAATCATTCTTCATTATATCTTCAGTATGCTTTGAAAATAGTGACTTGTCAATACATGAACCATGCATAGGATATACCATATTTGGTGACAAGTCTTTAAGCCGTTTAGTAGTATTTCTCACTGGTTTCTCACTGGCAAATATTCCAGCACCTCTATAAAGATTAATCATTGATTGTGAAAGGTCTTCAGTTATGACTGGCTTATTATCTCCTGGTTGAATAAATAAATTAGAGGTAAAAAGTGACTTTGTATTTTCCTCAAATATCATCATACTATCCCAATGATGAACATGTGATGTCATAATGAATTTGAATTGCCTCCTACCTGTCTTGAGAATTTCATTATCCCAAACTGATATATGGTCTACAGGAATATTATACCAACCCATCATATTTAGCTTTGAACTTCAGTCGCTGCATACTAATTTTGCAGCAGCAGATTCTAAAAATGCCATTCCACCCCATTCATCACTTTCAAAATGTAAAAAAGACACATATGCTAACTTTTGCAAAGGAATTCTTTTATTTTTTCTTCTATATTTTTATACATCCCTATAGGACCAGTATGAATCAACATGGGTTTCTCATCATTCATCAAAAATTGATTAAATGTTATTCCAAACTCGTTTGAAAATCCAGAGATTCTATAGATTCCATCAGTAATTTCTGAAATATTGACATCAATATCTTAAGATTAATATCAGACTTGTTGACTTCTCTCATCAATAAAACAAATGAATATAACTAATATATTTTTCATAGAATTATTTCTTTAAAAATTAGAAAAAATTATATACCAAATCTTCAACTTGACTATATTATTCTATTATTCACAAAGTTCAATCTAACAGATTTAAGAACTTGATTTACTTATAAATTAAAAATGAGTCTAGGATCTTTGTTTGGTAACAAATAACTTTTTTATTTTTTATAATTATTCCAAAAATATTTGAATGAGAAACAAAGAATACATAGCTTAAATCAAGAAATCATAATAATCTTTCTTCCTAAGGAGATAATAGAAGCAATTATACTGATTGTTATTAATAATCCAATTTCAATATATTGTCCAATTACAACTTGATAAGGTGGAAATTTTAAATAATTAGAAAAAATATAATTAGTAGAAAAATATCATCAATATTTGTAGATACAAATGCAGATATGCCTAAAACTATCAAATAGCCAAAGTCTACCAAAATAAACTACTAATCCATTTTCCATTGAGTTTGTAATATAAATTAAATTTCAAATAAAAGGAATAATAAAATAATTGAAATAAATAATGGTTCTTTATGGATTAACATAAATATGTCAGTATCAAACCATCTACTAAATGAATAGAACACTAATTACTTATAATATATTGGCAGCGATTATCTTATTCTCTGCCGTTACAGCAATAACAATGCAACCCATATCTATAAATGCTCAAATTCAACCATTACAACAACAACAACCATCAACACAACCATTAGCCATAAGTCCCTCATGCGGTCAAGTCATAACACAAAATGTTATATTAACTTCAAACTTGAATTGTGCAGAAAGTGATGGTCTTATAGTAGATACAGGAAATATTGTTATAGATCTTAACGGACATACAATTTCTGGTCCAGATGTAGATAGCGATACAAAGACTTCCAGTAAAACAGGAATTGTGATACCAAATGTAAACAATGTTGTAGTTCAAGATGGTACTATTGAAGGATTTCAAGCCGGAGTACTAATGACAGGATCTCAAAATGTTGAAGTAAAAGGAATGGTTGTTAAAAATAATCAAATAGGACTATTCAGTACTGGTTCCACTATAGTTAATGCACATCTGTCCATAATTATGAATAACCAAATTGGTATTGCAGAACATTCTACACAGCAAAGTACTATTGAAGATAACATACTTTTCCAAAATCCTTTAGCAGGAATCACCCTAGTCAACTCAGATAACTCTGTTATCACTTTGAATTCCATTACTGAATCTGGAAATGGTCTTTATATAGACAATCAAAGTAACCAAAACACTGTTAACTTTAACAATGTTCTTTTGAACACAATCGACATAAACAATGCTAATGGGTTACCTGTAAACACCAATGGCAATACATATGATCAAAACAATTGTATGACTGCTAATCCAAGCGGTATATGTATTGGTAAGTAACTAGCAAAAAAGAATTTCATCTAATTTTTTATTTTTATTTAAACTAATTGTTCTTCTTAATTATTTGTCAACTAAAAAATATTTAGAATAAAATTCTAATATCTTAAATTTATTATTTGTCTGGCCTATAAAATAAAATAAAATATAAAGTTTCAAAGTATATAAACCTCTTTGTTAGTAAAGTTGAAATCTCTGAACTTTATAAGAAACCGAAAATTTTATGTATCACAAAACTTTCAAAAACAATTTAAAATAAATTTGGCTTATACTACATATTATTAAATTCAAATTTATTAGAATATTGCTTTTTATTATCATACTTTCTCGGGTTCACTATATTTGATAGTAATAATAAATTAAGTAGCCTTTTGACAAAAGTTAGCTATTCATTCCTTTCTTATCATTATCTATAATTTACTAAATTTGACAAATTTGTAGGAGAAAATACAAGAATAATAGAATTTGCAACAACCTTTTTGATTGCTTGTATCATTTGAGAATATAAGTAGTATTTGTCTTTTTAAAATTTGTTGGTCTGAAAGAAAAAAGTCACCTGTTATAACGACTAATTTGGATTTGTATTTTTTTGCTATCTCTTTCTCTAAATCTATTATCAAGAAGTGCTCCAATTGGTGTATCGTGAAAATCCTTTTTACTATGATGCGTTCTAAT
>JAICHH010000166.1 GCA_025922715.1 Nitrososphaeraceae archaeon | reverse complement strand
CCTCCATCATATTCTGCTTTAAAATCAGGAAAGATATCACCATCTTTTTCTTCACCTCCATCATATTCTGCTTTAAAATCAGGAAAGATATCACCATCTTTTTCTTCACCTCCATCATATTCTGCTTTAAAATCAGGAAAGATATCACCATCTTCAAAGTCACCACTATTATCTTGGGCATAAATTGGAGTAATTTTTAAAAATATATGGTTGTTATTTTCATAAAAATTTGTATAACTTTTAAGAGGAGAACCAATAACCAAGATTATACTAAGAAAACTGGTTAAACTTAATATGACCATTAAATTTGGTGTTGTCAAAATTAATTGTTGATTATATCATAATTATCTAATTAAAACATTTTCAAAAATATTGAAAAAAGTTTGATTTTAAAATTCAATAAAAAAATGAAGAGGAGGGATTATATGATTGTAAATGCTTTTCCTTTTATTGTTTGCTCATATGTTTTAATATTGTTTGTTGATCAAAGAATGGACAGTTAACTACATGTTTGCCTTCCATGGCTGGAGCAATAGTCAATAATCCTTTTGTTTGTGCATCATTCAGATCTGGTAGTGTTTGTAGCAATTTTGATTCTGTAGGATTATTCCATTCTGCAAAGTTTATTCTCCACATTGGGCTATAGTTTTCATCAGTAGGACCAGCATGTCCTATACCAGGCTGAAATCCCATAGGTCCAGTACCATTTATTCCATTGGTAAATTGAGTAAGGTCTACTGCAGATGGTGTAATAGCAAGTTTTTCATCAGATTGAGCATATACAATTTTGTTATAGCAGTGGTAACAGGAAATCTAATGTAAATATAAAAACAAAAACAAAAATAATACAGCAACATAGTTAGAAATACAAGTTAAAAGTACTATAACTTAATCTTTTTTTTAACATTTATTATAATTATAGATATATATTATAAAATAAATAAAATAGAAGTATCAAGGATTCATTTAGTTATGATAAAGGTAATATTCTTTTTATGTAAATATATTCATGAAGATAATAAATGATTTCATACAATAAGATATTAGTTCCATATGATAATTCAAAACTATCTGATATTGCATTTGACCATGCTATGACAATTGCAAAAATGTCATCAATTTCTTCTTCTGATCAGATTGTAAATGTTATATTGTTTTATGTAACTCCAATAATACATACTCCATTTACCATTGGAACTGTCTCATTAAAATCAAAGAAAACAGGCGAAACTATTGCATTAAGAGAATATATAAAAGAATTACATCATGAAATAAAAGAAAATGCAATAAAAATGCTTAATAGAAAAATCAAAAAATATGAAAATGTTAGAAATGTATCTTTACAATTAAAAGTTACAATTGGCGAGCCGGCAGATGAAATAATAAAATTTGCTAAAGATGAAAAAACAGACTTAATTATCATGGGAACAACCGGACTTGGTGGAATTACAAAGTTTGTATTTGGAAGTGTTGCTAGAAATGTATCTGAAAAAGCACCTTGTCCAGTAATGTTGGTTCGATAATGATTAAAGACATAAATGTTTATTTCTTTAGATTTTGACTATTTCCAGTGTTTTGTACTGTCTAAGAAAACCTGACCATATTGTTTTCCTATACTTGATTCTGTTTCATATGAAACTTCCCCTTTGTCAAGTAATTCACTTACTTTAAAAAAATAAAACTCAAGTTCTGGAGGACTAATTACAAGAGTATGTCCACCTTTGTATCCCACAACAAATCTATGTAGAGAACCTTTGGGAACAAAAATTATATCTCCAGGTTTACCCGTTACTGATTTCCCATTTAAAATGAATTCATAATCGCCTTCAACTATGTAAAAGGTTTCTGAACCTTTGGGATGTATGTGTAATGCAGGACCTAGATTAGGTGGATGAATTACATCTAGGATAGTATAGCTACCGTTAGTTTCAGAAGTAAGAACCTTGATAGTAACTTTTGCACAATGAAAATCAAAAGGTTTATCCTTCACAAAAAATATTTTATATGTGAAAAATATATCTGTTTGATTTCACAAATAGGTTAATACTTAATAGGTAACTACTGTAGCATTAGTAAATATTTTAGATGTTATTTCATCATTTCCAATTATTGCTCCATCAACTATTTCATTGGGTTGAAATCCAGCTACTCTTAAACAAACACCACACACTACAACTTTACCTCCATCCTTAATAAAATTAGTAACATTTGCTACCACGTTATTAAGGTTCAAAAAATGGTGAGGATTTTTTACACCAACTTGTACTCCTTCTATGCTAAATAGAAGAGTAACGTTATGCCCTAAATTATTTAGATTAGTTGCATCAGCTATAGCTATAGAGGCCCTCCAAGGGTCATTGCTTGTTAAATGATATACAATTGGATTAGCATTTTTAGCAATCGTTTTTGAAACATCATCTTGTCCATAAACACTTGGGAGAAAGATATTCCTATAACTAGAGTGCTAAAAATAATATAAAAGTATACTACAATAGTTAAATCATTTAATGTCCAATTTTTATATTGTTGTTAAGATTTCTGTTTGGAATAATCTAGAAGTTAAGTGAATACAAATGAAGAATTGGACCTCAAAATTTATTCAGGCTGCACTCGCTCTCTCATTTTCTAGGGTAGAAGAAATTAAAAATAACAGAATTAAAGAATTGAAATGAAATTAAAAATAAAAAATGATCCTATAGTAGTAGAAAATTGGTTTGATAATGAAATTAATAAAATAATAAACGTAACAGAAAATAGTTCTTATTCGACTGATCTTGAATGTATAATAAATAAAATAAAATAATTCCTTTTGCAGCGAGTTTGGAGAAATATAAAGAAGCAGTCAACAATATAAAAAAGAATCAATAGAATGAAGAAGAACAAGAAGAAATAATAATAGATAATATCATCGAGGAACTGAATAAACAAAGAGATATAGCTATAAACAAAAAGAAAAAAGATCTACTAAAAGACCAAGTGTTAATTTATAGATCAGAGGAGGATACTCTGATTATATGCTTTTCATAATCCGTGAATTGACAGGTAAATTGTATTAAAATAAAAATAAAAAAAATAAATAGAAAAAGAATTATACCAGGATCAAGGACAATACAAATGTTCAGAATTTGGTAATTTCATACAATCTTCTTTAATGTTAATGTTTATACTATCTAGCAATGTATTTTTTGGATTCGAAATGTGAGTATCACTTAGTATAATAGCTGT
>JAICHH010000165.1 GCA_025922715.1 Nitrososphaeraceae archaeon | reverse complement strand
ATACTACAAGTGGAAGAACAGGTACCTTGAAAATAGAATAAATGGTCTGCATGATAGAAGTAGAAAACCACATAACATACAACCTAAAAAAGTAACAAATGAGATAGAACAACAAATTCTGGATTTACGTATAACAAAAAGATTTGGATGTAACCGGATCAGATTCAGATTAAAGCGTCTAAATGAGATATCACTCAGTACAAAGACTATCTACAATATACTGAAAAGGCATCGTTTAAACATTCTGAAATGTAACATCAAAAATAGACAGTATAAAAGATTTGCAATGGAAAAACCCAATCAGATGGTACAGATGGACATATTGGGACCATTTTACCTTGAGAATTGTGCTCAAAAAAACTATTTTATCAGCTGTGAAGATGATTGTTCAAGAAAGGTAACAAGTATATGGTCTGAAAGAAAAAGAAGTGTAGATGTTTTAGATGTACTTGAAGACTATATTGTAGAGAACGGTAAACCTCTCAAAGTAATGCATGATAACGGTAAGCAGTTTACATCCACGATATTCAAACATTTTCTTCAACGTAATAAAATAAAAGATAAACCCATACCTGCCAGATATCCACAACTACAGGGTAAAATTGAGGCGTATAACAAAATAGTAAAGAATGAGTTTCTAAAGGTAGAAAATATTATCAACATAGAAGAAGGAAAGAGACTGTATTCTATGTTTGTAAAAGCATACAATGAGGAAAGAGAACATGGTGGTATCAACGGTTGCACACCATCTGAAATGTTTCTCATAAAAGGAAGATTAAATAGTTGTAAGCAGAATAGAACGGTCAAGCAGATAAAAGAAAGTGTTACCCATGTCAGTAAGTGAATCTGTTACCTATCTGTGGAAGTACAACAATTAGTCGATTTCTCTTGCAGCCACTATCATTTTATATATCTCTCATCATCATGATTAATACTGTCTTGACAGTATTACTATCATTATAAAGTGAAAATATTAGAATAATTTCAATCGATCTCCATTGAAATATGAAAATGTAAGTAATTGAAGGCTGTAAGTCTCAATCATAATAGAATATATTACTATAAAAAGATTCATAAAATTTTATGCAAATCTGGAAAATAGACAATAGTACTAAAAACCGTTTAAAATCTTCCCATAATAATTTATATAATTAAATTAACAAATTAAGCAAATGCAAACTAATCTTCTATTATATTTATCATTCATCATATCCTTTTTATTGTCTGTAGAAATTGCTTTGATTTATTCTACGACTCCTACTGTCAAAATATCACCAGAATGTGGTACTTTGAGGGATCATAGAATTAATTTTACAGTTAATGGATTTAATAGTAACGGTAACATATATTGGGAATTTATTAATTCAACAGGGATAGTAGATACTTATGGCTATTTCGATTCTAATGGAACAGGTGGATTCAATGACTATATTATTGCTGATGGAATGCAACCTGATAACTATACTTTGAGATTCTTTGATGATAAAAATAATGACTATGTAATAGATCCAAATGGAAAGGAAGTAATATTAAAATATGAAATTCCCTGTAATAGCGTTCTTTTTTAAGAATATAATTATAATCATTTAATATTAATACAATAGATATAATAAATATATCTCATATCAGGTTTGTAATAGTTATTATTTCTAAAACAATCCTAGAATAAAATATATGCAATATTTATATAGGGCTTTTTAGTTAGGATAACCTAATTTACTACATTATCAGAGGAAAAATTTAAATGAGAAATAAAATAGATTCAAAATTGCGTTCAAGTAAATTAAAATACCTAGTTTCTTTGATATTTATATTTTTTATATTTACAATTACATCATCATTTCATAATGGATATTCACAAAGTGGTTCTGTAACTGAAGATCTAGTTTCTCAATTAGATATCAAAAAAAAATTTATTATTTATATAAATCTTGAAAGAATAAATTCTCAATTAGATCTTAGTGAAGAAGGTATAGAATCTAATAACATGGATAAAGCATTTTCTCATGCTTATCTTTCTCATGCTACCATTTTTCCTAGTATAAAACCTGATTTACAAGCTGTTACTCCGGATCTATCTTCTAAATTAGAGAGTCTTTTAACGGATTTTCCTATTCTCGTAAAGGAAAGTAACACTTCTATAGAACAAATTAGACAAACAATAAGTGAAATCAGAAATACAAATTCTTTACTAAATAGTAAAATAATAGGAAATAATACTCTTATTGATAAAAATTTTCTAATTCAAAGTTCAATCCAGCTATTAAATGATGCTTCAAATCTTATAAATATTTTTAATTCCACTGATGATAAAATCCAAAAAAACCTTGAGTATGACAATATCAAAGGAATTTTGGAAAGATCAAAATATCAAATCAATCAAATCCCATTTAATGAATTTACAGGCAATGAAAAGAATCAAACGCTATCGATGTATTCAAAAATAGAACAAAATTGGAATCAAAATAATATTGATGATTTGTCCTCCTCGATTAATTCTCTTCAAAATTATTTGAAAGAATTATTAAATACTAACAATAATACACCAAGTCTTCCAGATGAATATCAAAATTATTTTTCAAATATCAATACACTATTAGATAATGTTATTGCTGAAATAAGAGAAAATAATGATTACAGACAAGCAGATAAGCATGCAATGTCAGCATATTTGGATAATTATGAATATCTAGAAGCTCCTATAGAAAAAAATGATCCAAATCTAATGGTTGATATAGAAATTGACATGAGAGAAGAACTTCGAGATCTTATTAAAAATAATGAGGGATTACAAGTCATAGAACCATTTGTTACTCAAATAAAAACTAAATTAGATAATGCTAAATCAATCTTAGAAAATGACCCATCTATAGTAAATACTAGTAGCGATTCTACAGAATTAGTTTCTTCAGCAGGAAATAATCTTGCTAATATTGAAGAACTTGGTAAAGGTTTCGGATCCTTTCAAGGAGTACGTAAAGAGATGGGTGAATCTACTGATCCCCAAAAACAAGGTGTTAGAAATGATATAGATCAAATTAGAATAAATCTTCAAAATGTATTGGATTTATATAAAGAAAATAAATATGATGAAGCTCTAGTAACCGCACGTTCTGCTTATCTTGATAGTTATGAGAAAATAGAATTACCACTTAGACCTATTGATCCAAATTTTACATTAGATATGGAAATTAAATTTGCTGAACTTAGAAATATGATACAACAACGAGCAGACTATGAAAATATTGTAAAAAAGGTAGGT
>JAICHH010000164.1 GCA_025922715.1 Nitrososphaeraceae archaeon | reverse complement strand
TCTTTTTATCCTGACGATATGGTTATTTTTTATCATTCTAAAACTGGATATGTTATTGAAAGAAGGAAACATAAGGATTATGAACTAAATGAAATTAAAAATGCATGGATTCATGGAAAAATAACAATCACAGGTGCATAAATTCTGTAATGATATATACAATACTATTTAAACATGATATTGCTTGTTAGTTAAGTCAGAAATACTAAACTATTTCTTTCAAATCTAATTATTATCATAGACTAGAAATAGAACATTCATAGCTATAGCTTTTACTGCTAAATTAAGAGTTCTAGGTAACAAACAAAAAGTAAAATAATTACAACACCTCATTTTTTTTTCAATAATATATATCTTATTTAATAGACAATAAATATAATATGTTAGTATCAACAGTATTAACAGACATATTAAATAACATATACAAAAATAGATATATAAACTGACCGGTCCAGTCTAACAGTTTTTAGAACACTTTATCATCTCTTTTTTTGTGTTTTCTATCAAATTCTTTAATTATTTCGGTAACCTTATTTTAAGTGTACACGAATTGGAAAATATGTACTTTCATACATAGCTTTGCTAGTACTAACAAGGTTTGAAACTTGCTACAATAATTGTACTCACTATTAATGGTATACTTATACTATGTAATATTATTTTTAATAAAAAATAAAAGTTTATTCCTGTATGTTCTTATAACAATTTTGAATTTATTAAAGAATGATACTCGAAGTGAGAAATCATATCAAAGCCTCAGGTGGGATTTGAACCCACGACCTAAGGTTTACGAAACCTTCGCTCTACCGAGCTGAGCTACAGAGGCAGTATTAACAAAAGAAATTTATTTTTACTGATATATAATTTAGATTCTAGTAACACAATTAAATCAAAACTTTCTATTCTTATTCTATGAAAATATCAATTTCTGGAGCGAGAGGTATTTATGGCAAAGATCTTAATCTTCATGAAATTTATAGATTATCTAGTATCTTTGGATCTTATCTTAAAAAATCTAAAAATAAAAAGATAAAATGTCTAGTTGCTTGTGATACTCGAGCTTCAGGTGACATCATAAAAAAAATTGTAAAATCAAGTTTAATGGAACAGAATATTGATGTTTATGATTTAAGTATAGCACCGACTCCAATAGTATTTAGAGAGTCCAAAAAATTTGATGGATCTATCATTATAACAGCATCTCATAATCCTTTTGATTGGAATGGACTTAAATTTATAATTGATGGACGCGGAATATTTGAAAAAGAATTATGTGAATTATTATCAACTCAAATAATGTTTCCAATTACGTCGTCTTATGGAGTTTCTAGGAATTTCTTATCTAATTATGAAAATGATATACTAGAATTGATTCAAAAGTCCAAAGAATTGAATTCATACAATAACAAACGAATTGGCATAGATGCTGGAGGTGGGGCTGCATGTGGATATGCTAATAATATATTAAAGAATATTGGACATGTTGTTTATGACGTGAATGGAAATAAAGGTATATTCTCTAGAGGCCCTGATCCGACAGTAGATGATTTACTACAATTGAAATCTATTGTAAAATCAAATGATCTTGATTACGGATTTGCATTTGATCTAGATGGAGATCGTTTAGTTGTTGTTAATAGTAATGGTGAAAAGTTAAATTCAGATATTACACTTTTACTGTGTATAGCAAATATGGTATATAATTTCAAGGGAAAAGAATTTGTGACAAGTATAGATACAAGCATATCTATTCAAAATTTTGTTAAAAACCATGGATGTTATTTAACTTATTCTAAGGTAGGTGAAGCAAATGTTGTTCAAAAAATGATAGAAAAGAATGCTAATGCAGGAGGAGAGGGAAGTAGTGCAGGATTCATTATGCCTAATTTTAATATGTGTAGAGATGCGATATTGGCTAGTGTTCTAATCAGTACAATTAATAAAAAAATATTAAAAGAATGTTTTGAAATTTCCGATAATTATTCTCAAATTAGAACTAAAATTCAAATTGAGTCTAAATTACAAAAAACTATTTTGGAAAAGTTATATGACGAATTTAAAAAAGATTCAACAGAAATTAATACGCTAGATGGGATTAAAATAATTATAGATGAGAATTCTTGGATTTTATTTAGGATATCTAACACTGAACATGTTTTAAGAATATCAATAGAATCTACTAATAGTAAAATTAATACTCTTTATAGAAATGTAAATGAAAGAATAATTAAATTACATGACCAAATTAAATGAGAAAGAAATTATAGATTTATTTTATTCTAACCTTTTAGAAAAAAATAAAACACAATTTCAAATAAGAGATGATGTATCAGTATTATCTTTCAAAGATTTAAAAAAAAATAAAATAAGACCTTCCAATTCCTCTAATATAATTATAAAGTGTGATATGTTAGTAGAAAGTACCGATGTAGTTAAACAAATGAAAATATGGCAAATAGCAAGAAAAAGTATTGTTTCTGCTGTTAGCGATATGTCTGCAAAAGGAATAAAACCACCATATTTTTCGTTACTATCATTAGCGATTCCTAGCTTTTGGACAAAAAATAAAATAAAAAACCTAATTTTGGGATTCGAAAAAGCCTCTAAAGAATTTGGTATAGTTTTTCTTGGAGGTGATACCAATGAATCTAAGGAACTAGTTATTGATTGTACTTTAATTGGTTTTTTGGATTCTACATCCAACAGTATTCCTTTGAGAAATAATGCTAAAGCTGGAGATATTGTAATAACATCAGGAGAATTTGGTTATACATCGGCTGGATTAAAAATATTGCTTTTAAATTCAAAAGCAATACCTTCTTTTAAAAAACAAGCTATATCACGTATTCTACTTCCAAAACCTAATCAAAAATTTGGAACATTATTGGGAAAGTATTTTTCATCATCAATTGATTCTAGTGATGGATTAGGGATCTCTCTTTATGAATTGGCTAAGCAAAGTAAGGTTGATTTTTATGTTGATGATATTCCATTTCCTACAGGTCTAATTGAATTTGCAAAAAATAATTCTCTAGACATTTATGATCTGATATTTAATGGTGGTGAAGAATACGAAATACTAGCTACGATCAATCCCTCGAATTTGCAAAAAGTAAATTTTCTTGCAAATAAATTTCATTTACCAATATTTGTAATAGGAAAAGTAATGATTGGAAGTGGTAATGTTTTTGTTAAATATGATAATAAACTTGAATTGTTTCATGAAAGAAAAAAAATTGAAAAACGTAAAGATTATTTTCTATTA
>JAICHH010000163.1 GCA_025922715.1 Nitrososphaeraceae archaeon | reverse complement strand
TTATGACCATAACATGAGAATAAGAACATTCACAGCTAAATCTATTTCCTTAAATTAACACAGCCCTTATTTATTCACTTATTATAAAATTCTATTGATTGTCCATTATAGTAATCTTTTTGATTAAATATCATATCATAAATCTTTTTTGCAACTTCTTCAGATTTCATCAAATCTTTATTGCAGGGAGTATATCCAGCTTTAACAATATCTTTTATCATTTTTGTATCTACTCCACCAAGACATATTTCCATAACCTTTACATTATTATTAACAACTTCTTTAGCTACACTTTCAGTTAGACCAATTATACCAAACTTGCTTGCACAATATGCAGATAAGTTTGGGAAACCAGATTTTCCAGCTCCTGAACTAACATTAATAATAATACCAGATTTATTCTCAATCATATATGGAAAAACTTCTTTGGTAAATAGAAAAGAACCTTTTAAATTTATTTATCAATTTGAGGCACAGAAAAATTTTAGTGTAAAACTATTAAATACTATGATTTACTTTCAAAAAAGATGAAATCAAAAATAAATATTTTAGGAACATTATTTTTGACCGCTCTACTGACAGGACTAACTATATCTTCTACATCTAATATGTCACTCTCAGCCTTTGCTGAACCACCAATGTTTGCTATTCAAAAAACTGATAAATCTATACAAGATCCACTTCCAGGACATGAAACACATCAAATAGTTATAGCTTTACCTCCAAGAGATGATGGTAAAATGTATGTTGGACAAGTAACATATTCTGCAAGTAAGCCCGTAGAAGTAGTTGTACTTAATCCATTTAATGCAACTGCAACAGATGAAGAGCATGGACAACCACTAAATGCTCCATTTGGAAATGGTTCTGTAGCAATCTCTCTTATGAATCAATTTAATGGAGAATTTAATGCAGGTTCTCCTACATTTGCAGGTTCAGCGTTAGCATTCCACAATATTAATGGAGAGCCATTTAGTGTAACTTATGCAACTGCCGGAAAAGTATTAAATCAGACAGGATTATTACCATAATTTCTTTTTTATTTAAAAATTTACACAAAATTAATTATTGACTGCAAAAAATATTTCTAAATATGAAAAATATTCAATAGTATAAATTATACCTATTATTTATTAACAATAATTTGTTATAATAATTAGTAAATTTTAAATATTATTATCTATATTATTATATCTTAGACTCTTATTTTAGAACCCTATCGGTATTACTCCAGACACCCGTTTCTTGTTTATTTTTTTATACTATTTGAAACTTGATATTCATTTTTAAAATATTTTTGTTGATTTCAGAATAATTATAAACAAAATTATTGTTAAAACGATGATAAAAGTCAATATTAAAGGTATAATATATGAAGTATTAAACTCAATTGGTATAGCAAATGGATATGAAAAAATGTAGATAAATTCATCTCTATAATTATTGTCTTCCTTTTCTTCTGGTACAATACCATCCATACTACTACTCATATTCATAAGAGATGGATACGATGTTAATACTAAAATTATACCTAGAAATAATATTGATGATGAAATTATTATATTGATAATATTAGTTATCTTATGATTATTTTTTTATTTGAATTTGTTTTCATGTTGTCGTTGTTGTTTTTGGTCCTCCTGTTGCATATTATATCTACAGTGAAAGCAAAGAAACTCATCTTCTTTCATACAATAAGTACAAAACTCCCTACTACACCCAAGACAAATGTATCTAGCATCATTAACATGACAGTTATTGCATTTTTTCATTTCTATAAATTAATATAATTTAAAAAAATAAAAAAGAATAAAGCAAAAAACCTCCAATTGTTATTAGAATAATTCCACTAATGAATGCAAATACATCAAAGATCGTCATAATAATCGTTAGGGATTGTATATTATGGTAAACCAAATTTAAATTTTATAATTTAGACTATTTTGGCTACTATAATAAAAATATTGGAAAATTAAATATTACAGATGATTTCGAATTACAAGCCAGTATTATTAAAAGACCTGAAAAATAAGATTGACTCCTTATTGTTTATCGATTGTATATCTAAATGAATTATTTTTAAGTGTATATTATTTGATCTAAATTAATTTTATCAATAATATCATTATATCTATCTCTTATAACTAAAGCAGATATTCCTACAGAATTTGCTATTTCTGATTGAGTTATATCTTCCCCTTCTACAGTTTTACATACTGCATATATTGTTGATGCAGCCATTGATAATGGATTCTTTCCTACATGAATTTCCTCTTTCATAATTTCCTTCATTATTTTTATGGCTTTATGTTTTGATTTCTCATCTAAATCGAGATTATTTGCAATTTTTATAATACATTTTATTGGGTCTATGACGGGAATTGGTTTTAAACCAAGTTTGATAATAAGAACCTTTGAGTATTTTGAAATACTTTTAATTTTTACATTAGTTGTAAGTGAAATCTCCTTCAATGTCTTTGGAGTTTCAAGTTCTTTACATGCTAAGTATATTGAGGCAGATAGTACTCCTTGCGTTGATCTTCCTCGTACTATTCCTTCTGATGATGCTTTCTTAAATAAATAAAAAGATTTTTCCACTATAGCAGTAGATAGTACCATTTTATCTTTAATATTATTTAATTTATTAAATACCTGTTTTAAGTTCCTATCCCTTGGATTGGTGTACCTAGTTCTTTGCTCCCATACTCTTAATCTATCTACTTTAGTTTGCATATCATTACTAATTTTTTTTCCTATTGCATCTACATTGGATCTTCCAATAATCGTAGAAGATTCAATATTCAACAAGATATTGTTGTTACTACTATTATTATCATGATTCTGTGAATTTGTATTTGTTGTTGTATTGAAATGACTATTAGCATTTATCTCTTCATATACTCTTGTTGGTAAAGGTAATTTCTTTTCTTCAGATAAGACTATACCGCAAATTTCACAAATTATTTCACCTGATTCAGGATCTGATATTGTTTTAAAATCATTGTTACAAATTGAGCATAATGAAATATTATTATTATTATTCTTATTCTTTTCATTATATATTATATTATTTATTTCTTCCAAATTTGATAACCCCTCTCTGAAAATATAATATACATTTATTACTAAAAAAGATTTGTTTAATCTATGTTAAACAAAAATTTTAAATATATTTCCAAAAAACTAAATAAAATGTGGTAGAACTGTACTACAGACAGGACTCCACACAAAGCATCTTAATTGGATGTGGGTTTTGAATCTTATCAATAAATTTTCATCT
>JAICHH010000162.1 GCA_025922715.1 Nitrososphaeraceae archaeon | reverse complement strand
GGCTCTAATAAATTCGAGAAAGCTAAAGGGCCAAATCTCTATCGATAGAGATCGCCCTCTAAGACTTGTAGCAATTTCCTTACTAAGCAGCTTTGCAGAAGAGCCTGTCAAAAAGATTTCAACATTTTTAGTATCGTGTAAGCGCCTCACCACTATTGGCCAATTGTCAACATTTTGAATTTCATCAAAGAAAAGATAACATTTTCTATCGTGATTTTCAGGATAGAATGAATAAAACTAATCTACTAACTTCGCTAATTTCTGTTCATTCAATGGAAGTAATCGGTCATCCTCAAAATTAATATATAAATATGATGCTACAAAAAAAACACTTCCAATACATCCCTCAGTTATAAAAACATAATTTCTTATTAAGTTTAACTATTTTGAATATAAAGTTAAAAAAAAATAGCTTATTTTTATACTTTAGTATTAAAATATTGCCCTTTAAAATATGGAAAATATCATGACATCGTCTATAACTAATAATCCTAGTAATAAAGTTTATACTTTATCACCACTCGCTAACTCTCAGTTAAATTCTCATCAGAACGAAAAAATTATAATATCCAGAACAAGCAAAGTTTCTAGAGCCGAATTAAAATGCACAAACTGTACTTGTACTGTTTTTGCTAAGTATAAGCGCCGCTATGGTCCTGAAAGAACTTCTTTATCGGATGTTTATATCTGTCTTGAGGTAAATAATAATCTTAATAGATATACTATTGCCGATAATAATGAGGCGATATCCTATATCCCACATTCCGCACCCATCCGCAAGGAAGTCTAAATTTTTGAGGATTTTTTTTTGGAATCTTGAATAATTTTCTAAAGTTTTTTTTATTTTTCATTTAAAATCAACAATTTTTTGATGGAGAATATTATGAAAGAAAGATATAGCAGTAAAAATTTAGATCATCTTGGCATTGTATCACAAATTTGCGATGAGATTGGTATAGTAGAAATAATTGACAAGTTGATTCCTCCCGATCAACAAATGAAGCTCTCGCATGGAGAATGTATAAAGCTCATGATCATCAATGGATTGGGATTTACCTCAAGGCCGCTATATTTAGAAGCACAATTTTTTTCCTCGCGTGCTGTAAATAGATTCTTAAGAAAAGACTGTGAAGATGCCATCAACGATGATCGGTTAAGAAGAGCTCTGGATCGGATATTTGCATTTGGATGCGATCCTCTCTTTGCAAGCATAGCTTCCCAAGCAGCTCTTCGCTTTGGGGTAACAAAAAAATTTCGTCATTTGGATTCTACAAGTATGGAAGTTCATGGAGAGTATGAAGACAAAGAAGGGCTGCAACTGATTACATTTGGATATTCAAAAGATCATCGACCAGATTTGAAACAGTTTATGATCTACCTCATGTCGAGTCAGGATGGGGATGTGCCCCTCTTGGCAAAGACTGTGGAGGGAAACACATCAGACAAAAAACTTTTTCGGGAGAGACTCAAAGAATTGCAAAATCAGATTCAGGAAGGAGAAAATACTTATTTTGTAGCAGATAGTGCATTATATACAGGAGAAACCATTAAAGAAATTTCTTCACTGATGAAATGGCTTACCAGAGTACCGTCAAATCTGTCGGAAGCAAAACAAATGCTTCAATGTGATGATCTTTTGGAAGAGCTGGAGCCGGGATATATAGGTAAAGAATTTACAAGCGAATATGGAGGAATACAACAGCGATGGCTTCTTGTGCATTCTGAGCAAGCTTATTTACGTGGGGAAAAAACTTTAAAGAAGCAGATTCAAAAAGAAAAGGATCAAGCAACACGAAAACTAAATCAACAATCGCGTATAAATTTTGATTGCGAAAAAGATGCTAGAGAAGCCTTATCTCGATGGGTAAAAAAACTGAAGTATCATGATCAGGGAGAAATAATCCTTACAAAAACAAAAGTCGGAAAAGGAAGGCCTAGATCTGATGCTCCTTCAGCATATCGCTATCGCATTGCAACAGTGCTTAAAGAGTTGCCTCTCAGGATCGAAACAGCTTTAAGGGAGAAAGGACGGTTCATTATTGCAACAAATGAGTTGGACTTAACTCGATTGAACTGTCAAGAACTCTTACAAAATTATAAGGGGCAACAATCTGTAGAAAGAGGTTTTCGGTTTCTTAAAGAACCCGCCTTTATGACAAGTTCGGTATTTTTAAAAAGTCAGAAGCGAATCGTTGCGCTTGGAACTGTAATGTGTTTATGTCTACTTGTCTATATGATTGCTCAGCGTTATTTACGAAATCGATTGGAACAGGCCAAAGCTTTTGTCCCAAACCAATTGGGAAAAGCAACTTGTACTCCAACGATGCGTTGGATTTTTCAGCTATTTGAAGGTGTGCATCTTTTAATTCATAGAACCCGATCTAGAACCAGAGAAATAATTCTAAATATGAACTCTGTAAGATCTCATATACTGTCTATTCTGGGACCACCATTTGTAAAAATCTATTCTAATTCTTAAATGGGTGCGGAATGTGGGAACAAAGGTTATGTTCTTAGTGTCTACAAAAAGGTTGCAATATCACCCAATTCTTCGGAAGAACCATAGACATCAAGGCATTCTGCAATCTCCGGTAGACAGAGATATTGGAGAGGGGCATCCGGCTTGCCCAACGAGGATAGTAGCGTGAAAGGGCTAAACCTCAGAACCTCATCGACTTTAGCCATGGGAGTATGTCAGGGCTGCACTCATATAGATATTATACAGCTCTAGACCATCATTTAATGAAACGGAAGTTGGCTGGTTAGCCATATTTTCTAAATAAAGCGCCCTCATTAGAAAATCACCTGATGCATCATTGGTAAATATCCGTCCTGTCATATTCCCACCACTTGCAGAGGGAGCTAGCCCAATTATAAATGTTTCAGCTCCAAGATCTCCATATCCAGGTACCGGTTTTCTCCAGCCGCTATTTTCATTTAAAGTTTTTCTAGCTTTAACATTTTTTCTAAATTCAACTAACCTAGGGCATTTGACACAA
Organism: Nitrososphaeraceae archaeon; assembly: GCA_025922715.1. Classification (GTDB taxonomy): domain Archaea; phylum Thermoproteota; class Nitrososphaeria; order Nitrososphaerales; family Nitrososphaeraceae; genus TH1177. The sequence continues at coordinate 291 of JAICHH010000162.1, read as the reverse complement.
TTACAAATTGTTTCATTTAAAATTTTTAAATCTTTCAACTTGAAAGCACCATCTTTGCAATATATTTTCCAATTGAAAATACCGCAGTCGCAGCAGGAGATGGGGCATTAACAACATGGATAATATTATTGTCTTTCTCAAAAATAAAATCGTCCGGCATACTCCCATCCTTTAAAACTACTTGGGCTCTGATACCACTAGAGGTTTTCTTTAAATCAGCTTTGGTAATAGATGGCATCATAACCTGCAGATCCTTTAAAAAAACTGACTTAAAATATGAACGATATAACT
>JAICHH010000161.1 GCA_025922715.1 Nitrososphaeraceae archaeon | reverse complement strand
GAAAGTGCAATAGCTGGTGCAAGAGAGCAAATACAAGAATCAGTGTCTGGTGCAAAAAGTGCAGTAGCTAATGCTACAGAAGGTACTGAAAATGCTACTGAGGGTGCAAGAGAGCAAATACAAGAATCAGTGTCTGATACACAAAGTGCAGTAGCTAATGCTACAGAAGATGCACAACAAAAGATAGAAGAAGCAATATCTGATAGAGAAAGTGCAATAACTGAAATACCAGAGGCAGCACCTCCTGCTCAACCTGAAGCTACTCAAGATAAGCCAGGGCTTACGTTGTTTGAAGCTGATGAATTCAATAAAATGAAAGAGGCAGCACCTCCTGCTCAACCTGAAGCTACTCAAGAGGCAGCACCTCCTGCTCAACCTGAAGCTACTCAAGAGGCAGCACCTCCTGCTCAACCTGAAGCTACTCAAGAGGCAGCACCTCCTGCTCAACCTGAAGGTACAGAAAGACCTTCTGAAGAATCTACAGAAAATGGTGGCAATTTCCTAGATCAGATATGGGGACAAATAACAAATCTCTTTAAATAATTTTTTGTGATATTAATTTAGCCTATATCCTTGAACCAAAATATAAATATTGCAAAAGAATTTCATGAAATTACAAAACATTCTCCTGTAACTATCTATTTTAATCGTCATTATCTGGATTGGGAAAATAAACCGTTTCCATTTAAAATATATTTAAATAAACCAAAGGTAGAATTACCATCTACTTTTCCCTATCCTATCGAAGATTCTATTGAATGTTTGAGAAAACAAATGAATTTGAATCCATCTGAGCAGAAACAAATAGATCTAAAAATCTTATCCCAAATACTCTTTTTTTCTGCAGGAATTACACGTAAAATGAAATTAAATGATAATGTATACTATATGAGAGCAGCCTCAGCCACTGGTGCTTTATACCCAATTGAAATTTATTTAATTTGTCAAAAGATACAAAATCTCGATGCAGGTGTATATCACTTTTGTCCAGCAGATTTTACTTTAACTCAATTAAGAAAAGGAGATTTTAGATCAATACTATTTACAGCTACAGGAAATAATAATAAAATAATTCAAGCTCCAATTACGTTAATTTTTACTTCAATAGCTTGGAGGAATTCATGGAAATATCAAGCACGTTCATATCGACACTGGTTTTGGGATGCAGGTGTAATTCTCGCCAACTTTTTGGCTTTATGTAACAATAATCTTTTATCTTCCGAAATTATTCTAGGTTATCAAGATGAACTCATTAATAATTTACTAGGCGTACAGAATCAAAAAGAAGCTGCTATAGCATTAGCTTCAATTGAAAGTTATTACAATTATAATAACCCTGAACAATCTAATTCTATTCAACTTTCACCTATAAATTGTGAAACTAAACCCCTTTCAAAATATGAAGAAACAGTTTATCCTGATATATGGAAAATTCATAAATCTTCTAATCTCAATAGCCCAATAGAAATAACAAACTGGACTTCAATGAAAAATACAGAAGAGATGAATTTAAACAAAACGAGAAAAATTTCTTATAGTAAAATTAATACTATTAACAAGTACAATATTGGGAACCTAATTTTACAACGTGGATCAACAAGAAGATTTTCAAAAAAGCTTATAACCCTAACTCAACTACAAAATATTTTATATCTTTCGAGTATTAGTATACCTTTTGATTTTATTACCAATGAACAAAGCCTGATTGATATTTACTTTATAGCAAATTCTGTTACAAATTTAGAATCTGGTATATATTATTATAATAAATTAGAAAATAACATACAAGCCCTCAAAAAAGGTGATTTTAGGGAAAAATCTGGACATTTATGTCTAGATCAAAAGTTATTTAATGATGCAAGTGTGGTATTTTTTCTGCTGGCAAGTATGGACACAATATTGAAATATTTGGGAAATAGAGGTTATCGAGCCGTCCAGCTTGAAGGAGGGATATGTGCTGGAAAAATATATCTTGCTTCATATTCTCAAGGATTAGGCGCTTCCGGTTCAACCTTTTATGATGATGAAGTAACAGAAACTTTTCTTCCTCACTCAAATCAAAAAAGTACAATAATAGCTATTGGTATAGGTATTCCGACGTATGTAGCTAAACCTGGAAAGATCTATACTAATGTATTAAACAAAGAAGACTATTCTAAAAAATTTAATTATTAACAACAGTAATAACAAAGAATAACAATAATGACCAAATTAAAGTTTGGATTGACAATACCACAAGGTTGGTGGTCAGATCTACCTACAAATGATCCTATAAAACAATATGAATTTTCTAAAAAAATTTCAAGATCAGCAGATAGACTAAATTTCTATGGTTTATATGCCTATGATCATTTTATTCCACATCATGAATATAACATAAATAATAATTTTTTTGAATGTTTCACATTATTATCTTCAATTTCTTCTATCACCAAAAAAATTAGATTGGGACAAATTGTTACTTGCAATTCTTACCGTAATCCTGCATTATTAGCAAAGGTTCTTTCAACACTAGATGTTATTTCTAAAGGACGAGTTGAATTGGGAATAGGAGCTGGCTGGTATCAAAATGAATATTCCTCATATGGATATAATTTTCCTTCCAATGTGGAAAGAATCAAACAACTAGATGAATCCATATCCATAATAAAGGCAATGTGGAAATATGAAAGAGCCTCATTCCATGGTAATTATTTTTCAATTAATGAAGCTATTTGCAAGCCGCATCCTATACAAAAACCTCATCCTCCAATCATTGTAGGCGGAACAGGAGAAAAATATCTCTTAAAAATAGTAGCAAAGCATGCCGATATATATAATAATCCATTTGGTAGCCCAGCCGATTTAAGAAAAAAACTTATAGTCTTAAAAGAACATTGTCATGACTTAAGAAAAAGTTATAACGATATTGAGCTTTCTGTATTACTTCCATGTATCATCAAAGAATCAGAAAAAGACGTTCTTATAGAAATAAATAAGTGGAAGAAAAAGAATGAAAATATTTCTGCTTTTTTGGAAAGAAAAAGTGGAGGTTATACAATTGGAACACCTGAAAAGATTTTGTTAGGACTTCAACAATATATTGATTTAGGGATAACACACTTTATTCTGAATTTTATAGGTTTAGAAGACTATACACTTCATTTGTTTGATTCCCGAGTTATTAAGAAACTATAGTTGATAATCATCACTGATTATCATTGATGATTAATTCACATTAACTCTAAATCTCATATAATAGTGATGAATATCATATAATATTTAGTAAATAGATATATCTTAATATAATATTTATATGTATATCAATAGTT
>JAICHH010000160.1 GCA_025922715.1 Nitrososphaeraceae archaeon | reverse complement strand
TGCATTGTATATGACTGACGATTTTGAATTATCATCATTTACTAAAGAACATTTGATATATACACCAGCACAATTAGCAGTCAAGCCAAAGTATGATGGAACAGTAGAAGTAAAGATTGATGAACGAGGAGCTTCTCATGGCTGATGTTGCTTTCATAGGGTTATCTGTTTTAACAGTGGGATCTGCGATATTTGCTTTAGAAAGTAGAGAAATCGTTTATGGTGCAATTGCTTTAGCTATATCGATGCTTGGCATAGCGGGTTTTTTTATTTTACTTGATTCTCCATTTGTTGCAATGTTCCAGATTATAGTGTATGTTGGAGCAGTTGCAGTTTTGGTTATATTTATTGTAATGTTAGTCCGGACTGAATCTTTATTTTCTGTTGATGTAGATCGTGGTAGACGAATCGCTGGCTTAATATTTTCCTTATTGATGATGGTAGGGATTGGTGTTCTTCTCTTTAGTTCGCTATTTTCAAATGCTGAGTTCAGTCCAGTAATGGAAAAAATCGTTAATAAAATCGGTAATGAGATGCTGACTTATTATTCGCCTGTATTTATACTACTGGGTTTAACACTCGCAGGATCTATTATAGGAGCATTATCACTTGCAAGAAGGGAGGATAGTGATCATCGAGATCAGATGTCTCCTGCAAGTCCACAATATGAAAACTTAAATCTTGATAAAAAAAACGAGGAGCAGGAGCATGCGTAATTAATGACTGAATTGATTAACTATATTACAGTTTCATTAATTCTCGTTGGGATAGGAGTTTACGGCCTTATTGTCAAGAGAAACGCAATAAGAATGATTTTTGCAATAGAAATAATTGCCAATGCTGCAAATCTGAATTTAGTTGTCTTTTCGAGATATTTAGGAGACATACAAGGACAGATATTTGCCCTATTTGCAATTGCAATAGCCGCAGCGGAGGTAGCTGTTGGCTTGGCTATAATAATTATTGCTTATAGGCTTTACAAGGATATCGACGTTTCAGAATACAAATATTTGAGAGGTTAACAATATGATAGTTTTTATGAATTTTTATATAAAGAAGGAGAAAAAAATTAGATGAGTTCTGAATCTGGGATTTTAATAGCATCTATATTTCTACCATTGTTACTAGCTCCATTATCTTATTTTTTAGGAAAAAGGAGAGGAACAAGCTTTGTTACTTGGTTTACCTTTGGTATTTTAGTTGTAAGCACAATTTTATTGGTCATACCATCACTTACTATCTCTGAACAAAATCCTGTTTATGAAGAATCTTATACATGGAGCCAATTTGGTAATTTTGGATTAAAACTTGATGGGTTCAGTACTACGTTTGCTGTAACGATATACGTCTTATCAGCTGTAATAGCAGTATTTTCAAGAGAATATATGGTTAGAAAAATTGCCGGGGATTTCGATAATATTGAGATGTCCAATCATCACTCCAATAATAAAATTAATAATAATTCGGATGAAGAAAAATTAATTAAAAATGCATCATCTCATGGTGGTAGAGGCCAGGTTGAAAGCCTTTACAGTATTGAACCATCATATAAACAACATATAGATACTCAAATGGGATTGTATTTTGCCCTTTTTCTCACATTCGCTATGGGAATGGTAGGTACAGTTCTATCCACCAATTTGATCGAATTTTATGTATTTTTTGAACTAATGCTTGTTCCTGCATTCTTTTTAATCGCTCTGTATGGTTATTCTACGAGAAAGAGAGTTTCTCTCATGTTCTTTTTTTGGACACATGTAGGTGCAGTTCTATTATTATTGGGAATGCTTGCAATGGGTTTATTCGCAGGCGGTTTTGATTTTGAAACAATCAAAGCAAATGTTTCAAAAATTCCTTCACAATGGATGACACTTATCGTATTTGCTGTTGTTATTGGAATTGCAGTAAAATTAGGCGCGTTTCTTCTTCATATATGGATCCCACATACTTACGCGGAATCCCCTACTCCCATTTCCGCCCTAATCGCGGGCCCTATGAGTGCTATAGGTGTTTATGCACTGTTAAGAATTTGGATTGATCTTCTCGCTATATCCTATTCTGACTATAGTATTTACATTAATTTCTGGGGAGTAATAACTATGATTTATGGAGGTGCCATGGCTTTGATGCAGGATGATATTAAAAAGTTATTGGCATATTCAAGTATCAGTCATATGGGTTACATAATCTTTGGATTAGGAAGTCAAAGTATGTTAGGTGTAACAGGTAGTGCATTAATGTGGATTCCTCACGCACTTGGTGAGACAATTCTTTTCTTGATGGCAGGCTCTATAATCCTCAGAACAGGCACTAGAAGTATGTCAAACTTGGGAGGCATTGCAAGAAAAATGCCTTATACTGCTACCATTGCAATGATTGCAGTACTAACAATGATAGGTGTACCTCCCACTAGTGGATTTATGGCCGAATGGATACTGTTCACTGGGGCCTTACAAACGGGAACAGAAAATATGGATTCTTTTAGAGTAGTTTTATTTTCCTTTGCTATTCTTACTACTATCTTGACCTCTTCTTATCTATTAGTGATGTATAAAAAAATATTCTTTGGGAAAATTTCACCTCGCTTTGAAAAATTACGAGATGTCAACAGATATGCAATAATTCCCATGGCCTTTATAGCGAGTTTGACATTGTTTTTGGGAGTTTATCCTGATCCTATTATTAATCCAATAATTGCATATTCAGAAGCAATTTTTTCAGAGTCTCCTGAAATTGCTTCTCTTCCAACAGTTACTAATTTAAATACTAAAATTGTAGTTTATGCAGATATTCTACCAGACGAATATGAAAGATTTCTAGATGGAAACCATAGGAATCTTCATCCAATAAAGGAAGTTAAAAGTATAGAGATTAAGGAGAATAGGTGAAAAGAAAAAAATGGTTGAATCAATGGGGTTTGAAGGAATTGCTATAAATGTTTGGTTTGTGTGGATAGTACCATTTATAGGTGCAGCATTAATTCCGGCTTTAGCTAAAAAAAGTACCCGACTTTCAAATATAAGTGCTGTGGGATTTGCAATAATCAGCTCGCTTCTTGCCGCTACTCTCATTCCACTAGTTTTTTCTGGAAGCGAAATTCATAGTCAGGTCCCATGGATCTCTGCATTAGGTATCAAAGCCGGGATATTGGCAGATCCACTTAGTATTATTATGACAAATCTTGTTGCATGGATCTCGTCATTAATTATTATTTACTCTGTTGGTTACATGCATGGAGATAGGGATCTGACACGGTATTGGTTCTTTATGTTATTTTTTATAGGATCAATGCAATTGATTGTTCTTTCGGATAATCTCTTGATGGTATTTTTTGGATGGGAAGGTGTAGGTTTTGCA
>JAICHH010000159.1 GCA_025922715.1 Nitrososphaeraceae archaeon | reverse complement strand
CGTGATGGAGATAGCATAGGTTGTGAATCCTAATTCATGACAAACAATTAACAGTTAATAATATTCTATTGACTATAACTTAATTTTCTTTACAATTGTTATTTAGTTATCACATTTTTTGTTAGTTGTCCTATAAAAGATAAAAAAAAATACATCTCTATATTGATTATTATAATAGGAGGACTTATTTCTAAATAGTTCACAAATTGAAAAAGTAGAAAAGATTTCCGAAAAATGACTGCGTAAACTTAATTTAATTGGATTAGGACAAAAATCAAATAGAGGCAAAAATGCCTCGCAACCCGACGGGCCCGCAGTTTTCTCGGGTTCATCTAATTTCCTCTATGTATCTACAATAAATGATTACAATAAATTCTTTGATCATCTTATTATCATTATTATAAAAGAATAATCTATCTAATTTTCATATGTGCAAAAACCTTTATTCATTTGAATATTTCACAAATATTCAAGTACAATATATTTAAATAGTGAGTCAAATAGTATCTACAAAATTAATATGCTATTTTTAACTACTATACTAATAGCTGGACTAATTGTTATATCAAATCCATCATTTAAGATAACTAATGTGCATGCTGAACCATTAGCATGTCAAATCATTAAAATTTGTATATAAGTGATGTATATTTAATTTAAATGATTTACTTGACAAAATTAAAAGTAATTCTATTTATAATTTTATTTCTAAACATCATGTCAATTCATTATTTCTTTACTAGTGGTGATAGTGATGTCATTGCACAACAACAACCAATTATCAATGATCCTAATCTTAAAGCTGAACTATTTGTAGAAGGGTTATCTCGGCCTACTAGCATGGCATTTATAGATGATAACAACATCTTGGTTTTAGAAAAAGAATTGGGAACTGTACGACTTATTTCAAATGGTATTTTACAAGAAGAGCCAGTATTGGAAGTGGATGTAAACAGTAAGAGTGAACGAGGACTTTTAGGGATTGCCATAATGAATAATGATGCTGTATTTCTATATTATACAGAATCCTCACAAGATGACCAATTAAAGAATAGAGTTTACAAATATCAATGGAATAATGAAGAAAGACTTCTTGTTAATCCTATTTTAATTTTAGACTTACCTGCAATGCCTGGTCCAAACCATGATGGTGGGAAATTAACCATTGGACCTGATAACTATCTTTATACAGTAATTGGAGATCTTAATCGTGAAGGCAAACTTCAGAATATTGTAGATGGACCAGAACCTGATGATACTGGAGTCATATTCAGAGTAAATCCTGAGGATGGCTCTCCAGCTCCTGACAATCCTTTTATAACTATTGACGACGATGATAATCTATCATCATTAAACAAGTATTATGCTTATGGAATACGTAATAGTTTTGGAATAGCATTTGATCCTGTAACTAATATTTTATGGGATACTGAAAATGGACCTAGTGAATATGATGAGGTAAATTTGGTTAAACGAGGTTTTAATAGTGGATGGCTTCAAGTTATGGGTCCTATATCCAAAAGTGGTATTACAGAAGATGAATTAGTTAACTTTCCAAATTCTAAATATGCTGATCCTGTATTCAATTGGCTTCCATCTCTTGGAATTACTGATATTGAATTTCTAAATTCATCGAAGCTTGGAGATAAATATACCAACAATATTTTTGTTGGAGATATTGGTGATACAACTAATGGCTATTTGTATTATTTTGAAGTTAATGAGGATAGAACAGGCATAAAATTTGATAATAGTAATAGTAATCAGGCAGGATTAACTGATCTCATAGCGGATAATGAAGAAGAAATGTCTGCAATATCTCTTGGAACGGCTTTTGGTGGAATAACAGATATTGAAACTGGTCCAGATGGATTTTTGTATATTTTAACATTAGATAGAGAATCAGATGGTGAAGGTAAGATCTATAGAATTACACCTATATTATGAGAATATATAACTAAAAAGCTAAATAAGATGTAGTAGTAGAACCATACTACTATTACCTTCCCAACAAATCAATAGATTTCCCTGGTTCATTTAATTATTTAAAAATATTCTGTAATTGATATCTTAATTCTATTTAGCAAGAAATTGAACTTTTATAAAATATTTTTAAATAAAAAATATTTTTTAATTTTAATATTCTAATATAAATAAAATAGACGAAGTACTATTCAATTTTGTATATATTGATGTCTATAACTGCCTGTCCAAACTCAATTAGTATTTTCATAGATGTTGCCATACGTCTATAGATATATGGTTGTTCTTTCTATGTAAGTACAATGAGTCCTACAATATTTAGAATGCGGTATTATTATTCTGCTACTCTACTATATTTGGACTGTTGTTTATTCAATTCAATGATTGATATATAAGGTAGTTAGATATGATGCTTTCTAGAGCCAAACCATTTCATTTTTTATATGATTAACTAAAACTTTTATCTTACAATGAATACAGGACATGATACTTTTTCAGATACATTTCTTGATACACTTCCTAACCCTTTAAAAAATTTTGAAATTCCGCTAACACCAGTACTACCAATAACAACAATATCTGCTTTTATCTTATCAGAATATTCTACTATCTTGTCTGTTGGTTTCCCGATAGTAATGTATATTTCAATATCCACGCCAATTTCACTATATTTTTCTTTTCTTTCTTTTAGTTTTTCTTTTGTTCCAGATTCCATTTGTTCATAAAGAGATTCCATATATTATGAAAAAGTAATCCTCGCACCTGTCTTTGGTGATCGTACTATAACTATCAAATGATTACATACTGAATTAGAATAAAAATATTATTCAAATAAGTTAGGCAACAAAGCACTAATTTATATAAAGTTTATTCCATTATGCTTATAAAATTATCAATCACAACAATTATTAGTTTAAAAGAAAATGACATCATCTTCGTATGATTACAAGAAAGACTTCATTTTGTTATTATTGGAACAGTAAAATGTGAATCCAAAGAGTTTGCCTTAGAAATTCTCAAGACGATAATGAAAACCGTGCAGAGATTAAAGAGATAAGTGAACTTCACATTTTTGGGAAAACTCTCTAGAGTTTTTTAATATTAATAATTTTATCTAAAATAAAATATAAAATAAAATATTATTTTTTTAGCAAGTACTGTAATTTATCAATAATCCGGAGAATGAGTATTAACACCTTGCATTACATTCTCCAGATATGTGTGGAACTGATTCCAATAAGAACATTATATGTTACTTATTATAGTTTGCTACAACTTATTCTCATTTGATATTATATAAAAAATTGGAATAAGATTACTCATATTATTATATTTTATCGAATTAGATTAAAAGTACAACATTTTTCAGTATTGATGTTATTAAAAAAAAATAGCTATTGAATTATACAATAATCATTCACATTCCAAAAATAATAGTTTAAAAAACATTAATTGGAGGATCACTACTTTTTATTTTAACTATTACTGTCTTTGGTATTGCGGAAT
>JAICHH010000158.1 GCA_025922715.1 Nitrososphaeraceae archaeon | reverse complement strand
AAAATATTTAGAGATAAAAAACTGGATCCAAGAATCATGTTATAGATGGACTAAAGCATCAACTGATTGAATGGAGATTACACCAATCTTTTTTTCACTCTTGTCATTTATATGCTTGAGCTTTTTAATTAAATCTTCTAAAATATCTGACTCTGCTATTGTAACTATAGTTTTACGATTTGAGGATACTACTGCAGTTTGTCCCCCTGCTTTCCCTGATCTTATTTTTTGTTTGGACTGTCCATAACCATGAGCGTCATACAAGGTTGCCTCTAATTTTAAAACCTCTATTTCTGATATTACTTCATCAACTTGTTCTGGACTAAGAAAAATTTCTACTTTTTTTAAACCTGCAGAAATTTTATTTTTATCAGTCTTTTTAGATTCTACTATCTCAAAGGGTAAACTAAATTTTTCTGTCAATATAAAATACAACCAATCGAAAGTAATTAAGTATTTGTTAATAGAATTTATCAACCGAAATTTCATAGACTTTGAAGTCTTTCAATCTAAAATAAGAAGTTAATTTGGAAATACAAAAAGACAAATTAAAATCTATAGTACTCTTTTAAGAGTAGTACATATCACGAAATAATTAATGGACAATTATTGTAAGCCGCCGAAGGCTACAACCTCTGAATGGAAGTTGAGAAATATATTGAAATCTAAAAAAATTCCATTTTATTACAATAAAGTTATTTGGTATACAAGTTGCGACTATTTTACACCGGATTTGATAATTGGAAAAAACCTTATTATCGAAGTAGACGGCAAGATTCATGATAAAGAGCATAGAAAAACATTAGATAGGATACGCCAGAGAGCATTAGAAAATATGGGTTATACTGTCCATAGAGTAAAAAATGAAGAAATTCGTGATAAACCAATTGATATAGCAAATGAAATTAACGAAATTTATACTATATTATCTGATACTAAAGATAAAAAGACAACTATAACAGAATTAAAAAAACCCATTTATATTGAACCGATTCCAAAAGTTATACAGTTCAATTTAGACTTCTGGGCTAGGTCATTAAATGAAGAATTAAACTACGAAAGCTGGTCAGTTGATTTTTTTAGAAAAACATTATCAAAATTCCATCCTGAATTAGTTAAAAATCAGTGTGCAATGGAAAGATTAATTTTATTGTTACATGGGCTTAATCTTCGAAAAACACAAGATGGTAATAATAAGTTGGATTTTGAACATTCATTACATTTCTTTAAAAAAAGTTTAAATTTATTAGAAGAAATATTTCCAGAAAATGGTAATATGGCTGCTATACATCTAAAAAATATATTTAATGAAACTTTTCCAGGTTTTTTCAAAAATTTAATATTTAGAGGTGGACCAAACATAAACCCAGGAATAGTTTCAATCAAAAGTAAAGATTCTTTGAATTGCCATATAGATAGTTTCAATAAAAATTTGTCAGAATTGGGAATAACTGTAGAATATTCAGACATTATACAAGAATGTAAAGCAACATTGCAAAAGTTTAATGAGAACGAAAAAAAAGATTATACTTGGCTTATAGAACTTATGGATACTAATTAAATTTTACATTATTTATTTAACAATAGATAATTTTATTGCATTACTACCATTTCCTTAGCTATGCCTGCTAATTTACAAAATTTACAAGAAATCAGAAGGTTCAAAAATCTGTTAAAGGAAGGTAATAATATGAATTACAATAAACTAAACCCAGAGGAAGAACGAGTCATTATAGATAAAGCAACTGAACCTCCTTTTACAGGTGAGTATGACAACTTCTACGAAGACGGAACATTTATCTGTCGTAGGTGTAATATGCCTCTCTTTTCATCAAAAAGCAAATTTGATTCTGGATGTGGATGGCCCAGCTTTGATGAATATTTTCCCAATGCAATAAAGCATGTTCCTGACCCGGATGGAATAAGGACAGAAATTGAATGTGCAAATTGCCATGCGCATTTAGGACATGAATTTCTTGGAGAGCAATTGACAGACAAGAACACACGCGAATGTGTCAATTCATTATCTATTCGTTTTATCCCAAAGGACAAGGAGTTACCAAAATAAATGAATAATAATAATAAAACTGAAATAGCAACACTTGCCAATGGTTGTTTCTGGTGTACAGAAGCAATCTTCAAAAAAATTAAGGGTGTCAAATATATTCTACCTGGATACACTGGAGGAACATTAAAAAATCCCTCTTATGACCAAGTATGCACTGGTAAATCTGGTCATGCAGAATCAATTCAAATTGAATTTGATCCAGAAGTTATATCTTTTGAAAAAATCCTTGATATTTTCTGGCATACTCACGATCCGACAACGCTCAATAGACAAGGTAATGATATTGGCACTCAATACCGATCTGCAATCTTTTATCATGATGAAAAGCAAAAGGAGATTGCAGAGAAATCAAAAAGAGACCTAGAAAAAGGAGATGTTTACAAAGATCCAATTGTTACAGAAATTACTCCTTTTAAGAATTTTTATACTGCGGAGAATTATCATAAGGATTACTATGAAAAACATAAAGATGATCCATATTGCAATTTTGTTATTGATCCCAAACTACGTAAACTGCTTCAGAAATATAGAAATGAAATAAAAGAAGAATATAAGTAGCTTTTATTAATGACTAGGATATTATTCTATGAATGCTTATAAATAATATTATTGGTTAAATTCAATTCAATTCAATAAGATGGTTATTCCGATTATAATGGCAGACTTCATTACCTTCGAATTCTCATTATTAGACATAGTCTAAAACCTACTATCAATAATAGAGGTAACCTCAATTGATGCAATATGATCTAAGGCGAGCTTTGAGATAGAGAATATGAAATGTAATGGAGATCTGATTACTGAATTTAATGATTAACTTTTTAGTAGATATGTGTATTATAACCTAAATTCTTGATATCATTAAGGAAATTCCCTTCTGTTCTTATGTCAAGGCCATTTTTTGCAATACGATAAAGTGCTTGTATAATCTTATTTTTATCTTTTACAAATGACGTAGGAACATGCATTGCTATTAAGAATCCTTTGGTTGCAAACATCTTTTTCCAATCATCAGGATATGGTAAATGTACAGGAGTAAAATCTAGAGGAATAAATTCATGAGGTGATCTATTTTGTGGGTTCTTATCCTTCCAAAGATATCCTATATATCCAGGGCTTGATTCTAAAGGATCTTTACTTTTTGGTCTAATTACATTTTCTATAATTCCAGGATCATGTGTTCTTCCAACTACTATAAAGGAAGTTCCTCCATATCTCTTAACTGATTTTGATTTTTGTTTTATTTCTCTTTGATTTATTTTTTTTTAAAAAAGCCAATTAAATGTACTTGAAGTATAGTTTTTTCAGAATTATATCCAAACATTTTAAAAATTGTTCGATCTCGCTTCTTCTATTAGGAGGAACCTGAATATACAATTTGTTGTTTTGATATATCTTTATTAATAACGGATATCCAAATTAAAAATAATATTTCTTTTTTTCTGGAGGGGGAAAAGTTAGTAGTTGTATTTTAGTAATCCAAAAATTAAAATTAATTTTAATGTATGTTTGCTTTTT
>JAICHH010000157.1 GCA_025922715.1 Nitrososphaeraceae archaeon | reverse complement strand
TAAAATAATCAACTTAAAATTCTACGAACGAGGCAGCATAGAAAAAAAATAATAACTTACTATATTTTATTATAAGATGAGCTTGTTTTACCATGAATCAAGGTTTTGAATGTAATTTTTATTAAATGTCTATCAATAGATCAAAAATAAATATAGACACAAGTAAAGAAGTCGACATTACCAAAATTCAAAGATAATAATACTGTTATTTGAAAAAATCATAGATGGTTTATAAGAAAATTTGATCTTTTTGATATGATGCGCGATTCAATGAATGAACAAAGTAATGTGTCCAAATTTCACTGATTCCATTATCTTTTTTTAATAATAAGAATAATTTATTATAAATGTTTTAAATAAGTTACCAAATAATTATTTTATAGCCAAATATCTAAAAAGTCTAAAATGAAGATGATAATTAATTCTTTTTTCTATTGTCAAAAGATTTTACAATAATATTACTGTTCGCTAATAATTAATTCTAACTTTTAGTCAGTGAAATATTAGTCTTTATTACTATTTTAAATAATATATGAATTGAATTGTTAAATTACTAAATTATCAAAAATTTAAAATATTATGTTACCGAATCTTATCATACTAAGAATTCTTAGCTATATATCAAAAGTATTTTAATAAAATATATCTAACATATCAATTTTCTTTTCATATATACAGTTCAATATTAATTAGCACTTAAAGCAATAACTCGTTTCCTAATAAGGATCCAAAAAAGATACTGATGCGATTTTTATACAGGATGTCTTTCGAAGAATCCGAAAAAGGTCTTCAAAAGACACTATAGGATGGCTCTCGACTTTGCATGAATCTAGGATGTTTCTACTTAATAATTCCAATAACTCTAGCTCATTAGTTATATCTATTAAAAAAAATGACCACGTTTATCAGCTAGTTGTCCTCCAGTTAGGAATTTTCCTAAATTCATAATTGTTTTAGGTTGTGTTTTTATCAATTCTACTTGTCTTCTTAAATCTTCTTCTTTGTGAATAGTTTCAAAAACTTCTGTAATTACAAGAAATTTCATTAATTTAGTAAAATAAATAATTAATTTAAATTTTATTATGATGTCATATCACTTATCATATTAAATAAAAAGGATATTAAAATATCATTCTATGACATCAATTAGTTAAGTTTTCTTTCATAACTAAATAATACTAATATCAATAGAGAAGGGGATCCGAATAGAACTACTGTTTAATTTTTTGTTTTATTAAATTTGGATGATAAAGGCAAAGACTTTTTCTTTTTGTATCTTTATATGTTAATTTAATTTAAATTACTCCTAGTGGAGTACCAGGAGGTGGTACTGGAAATGCACGATCTATCATGTTAACTTCATCCTCTGTGAGTTGCCATCCCACTCCTCCACTATTCTCTTTTACTCTCTCCAATCTTGTTGTCTTTGGAATAGTGAAGGTAGATGGATGACGGGTCAGATAAGTCAGTGCTACCTGTTTAGGAGTTCGGTTATGTCTTCTGCCAATTTCTATTAGTAACTTCCCTTCTCGACTAGAAGGAGATGGAAAGTTGCCATGTCCAAACGGAGCGTATCCCACTACAGCTATTCTCTTTTTACTGCAATATGGGAGCAAACGTGGTTCAATTCCGCGATCTCGTAAATTGTAAAGTACCTGATTACATGCGATTTGTTCAGTTTGTAGTACTTGTTCCGCCTCCACTAAATCTTCAACATCAAAATTGCTAACACCAATGTATTTCACTAGACCTTCGGCTACAAGTTTTTCCATAGCACGCATTGTCTCACTCAGAGGATAACTGCCACGCCAATGAAGCAAATATAGATCAAGCCAATCTGTTTTTAATCGTTTCAAACTCCTTTCACAAGCCTTTAAGGTTCCGTCATAGGAAGCGTTAGATGGTAATACCTTACTAACTAGAAATATTTCATCGCGTCTTCCTGCTATGGCTTCTCCTACTAATTCCTCTACATGCCCCTCTCCATACATCTCTGCAGTGTCAATATGATTCATTCCTAGATCTAAGCCTAACCTTAGTGTTTGTAAGGCTCTTGATTCGACTTCAGAATCACCGTCAATCATCCATGTTCCTTGACCGATAATTGGAACATCAACACCAGTCCAACCAAATTTACGCTGAATCATTTTATTATACAATCACTGCCAAAAATTTTTAAATGGCAATTTTGAGCTAAAAAGTTCTCAATAACAGTAATGATTTTTTTATCATCATTAAGAGTAATCATGACATTCTCCTACACAAGAATTCATAATAAGTATTATTCATAGTAAAATAAAGTAAACAAAGTAATTCAGACTGCATTATACACTGTAAATTATAAAGAATACAAATTTAATCTAAACTAATTCTTTTTCAGAAACTCTATCACCGATAATCTATTTAACTTAACATATGAGTTTCTTAACTACTTAAAACTCGTGAAAAATTCGTTAATATAACCTATTTCTAATATAAAAAATGTATTAGGAGTATGGGAAGGTACAGGAATAACCCTAGGTCAGGTAGTAATAATAATAATAATGGTCTGTTAATACGACTACTAAGTTATGCTCTAACTACATTTGTTATCCCATTTGTCATTCTACTAATGCGACTATTAGCTTATGCCATAATTACATTTGTCATTCCATTTATCCTTAATATGCTACGAAAGAAACTGAGTGAGCAACAACGTCTTTTATGTAACAAATGTCATGGAAAGTTAGAAGTAATTGATAAAGAAGGCAACCTATATTGCAAAAATTGCAGAATGATTAAAATGGATCGACGTTAATTATCAGAAACTTTCCTATCTTAATCTATATTGATTTATAATCTCTTTCATAGTCTATTATCATTTTTTAAAATGATTATTTTTACTAATATTCTATTAAAATTTGAAATTTTTTAAGAAGTGAATGAAACGATTTCATTCTTCTAATTTATATGATAATTTTAGATATTTCAATCTTAAGGTAAATTACTACCACTGTTATAAAAAATATAATAAACCTTCAAAATCTGTCATTTTCATAGATATTGAAATACCTATTGTATAATTCATAATGAATATTGTGTGTGTCACTCTTCAATTTGAATTATTAAATTAAAAGATGTTGTATTATCAGCTTCAAGTATGACATGTAGTTGAATCTGTTTTTAGTTATTTAATTTTACTTTCTTAATATTGAGGATATTTAGGATATAGTATCAGAAGAATAGTAAATTAATTAAGCGACACTAATAATTCCTTTATGAACCAAACAATATGGCAAAAGACTCAAATGAAGTTAAAATCTAAAGAGTATACATGTGTTGTTTACTTGATGGAGGAGAAAATACTTATTAATCATCAAATTGAGCTTTCAGATGATGAAATTAAAACAATAATTGCACTATTGAGATTTTCAATTGATGCATGTCCAATAGAAAATTTGCCAGAACACAAGATTGAAATAGATACAGTCAACAATTTGATTTCAAAGTTTGAACAAACATTGAAATAAATTCAGTTATTTGTAGAGTTCAACCTAATATAATTTTATTAATCTGGTTTGATCAATATAAACAATAAGATATGCTTGTTACATATGTTCAGATTGCAATTTTGTTTATCTTTGTTGATAAATAG
>JAICHH010000156.1 GCA_025922715.1 Nitrososphaeraceae archaeon | reverse complement strand
AAAATAAGTAATTATTATGATAAAAAGTTAAACTAAATAATAAGTCTAAAGGAACAGCTCCAAAAAGTTCTTCTAAAAAGTCTACTAAAAAAATCACAACAGCAGCGAAAGAAGTAAAAGAAACAAAATCAGTTCCTATAATGGTAAATTTAAACATACTTAAAGTTCTAATAAATGAACGTCCTCTTATTCAATTATTTAGAATACTAAAGAAGAACAAAGAGTTGCACACAAGAGAATTACTTCTCACTATGGGAAGTTGGGGATATGGACAATCTTTACTGAAAAGAGCAACAAATTTAGGTTTGATTGAAAGAAAAGTAAAAAAAGATAAGTCTCGTGGGCGAGGGAAACCAAGGATTTATAATTCTTTAACAAATAAGGGTAGAGAAGTAGTAGGATTAGCTGATAAAGTAGGATACGCAAAGTAATTTTTTGGAATAAACCTCTTATTTATATTATAAGATTATTAGTATTTGAACAAACTTTAGCCAAAGGTAGATAAGAATTTTTGTTGTATGATATTTGTATCTATTATTATCAGGAGAGTGGGGATTATTACCTTGTATGAGCATTCTCCGAATAGTGTGTGTAGATTGAATTCCAAAGTACTATTTGGATTTTATTATTATATTTTGTTGTAAATCATTTCTCTATGATGATTCTAACAAATAAAATCATCATATTCTTATCCATTACTATAAATTTTTTTGGTATTTCACAAATATATTAAAAGTTTTCATCAATATATGCATAAGTTTCTATGCTTTGGTTTTTTTTGCTAGGTGCATTGATATATTATTAAATGGAGGTTTTACGGCGGCGGGACATGATCGTGTTGCTGCTGCTGCAGAGCCAAGTGAAAATATAACAACTCTTATGCCAACTGGTTACTTAGCATCGTTATTCGGTAACGAGGTACAAGTGACCAGTGTTGCCTATTGCTTCGACAATCCATCATAACAATCCATATTTTTTATTTTATTTTAATAACAGAAAATTATTATTTTTAATTAAAATAACACATCTATTTTTCAAATATTCAAATATTTTTATTTTCTCTCCTCGGAATTACCATAATATTCTTCAGTGCTATGAGGTTAGTGATATTGATACAATTAATAAAATAAAACAAATTCCCGACAATATTGATGGAATATTAAATAATTTAGGAAAAGATTACGCTACGAATATTCCGGATTGAAAAAAGCATTATATTCTACTTTTTAAGAATATAAAATTAATGTCGACATATAATGAAAAAAAGGATAGTAAACCAAAATCTAGCAATGAGGTATTTATCGGAAAAAAACCACTTATGACTTACGTCACAGCAACATTGGTTCAACTGGCTAGCGAACCAACTGTTTTTATAAAAGCAAGAGGAAAAAGTATACCCATGGCAGTAGATGTTGCACAGATTATCGTAAAGAGGATGAATACACTGGGTTATAAGGTAGCATCAGTTAAAATTGGTTCCGAAGCTATTAAATCTGAAGATGGAAATACTCGCAACGTCTCAACAATTGAAGTAGCTGTTTCTAGAAATAGCTCTTAAATTGTTTTATTTTAAACTATCATGGATATTTCTAAACTAAAATAGATTTTTTATAAAACTTTAATTACATTATTATTGTTAAGATGAGAATATCATTATTATATTAACAACCAAATTCTTGATAAATATATTAATTAATAATATTTTTGCACTATAAAATACAACTATTACGTTCGTTGTCAATAATAAAATACTTAATATCATATGTGATACACTGAAGTTTCTTCACCATTTGTTTCGATACTATTACTTAGACAATGATAATATTATCAAACCGAATGTTTACAGATTGGTTGGTTGAAGCATACTATTTGAGGTTGTTTCTCCAATTATCCAAAATACCACATTATACAACATTACAGAAATTTACAGATAGAATCAACATCATGCTGCTTGGAAAGATAATCTCATCTTTTATCCTCTTTACGGGTACAAGATACATATTTACTAGTATAGATTCAACAGGATTCAAAATTACACATGCATCAGAATACTATTATACCAATAGAGCAAAAGTGAGAAAAAAATATGCTAAACTCTCCATAGGTGCAGATGTTTTAAAGCAAATAATCTGCAAGGTCAAGGTAAGACGAGCTCCAACAAGACATGACAATATAGACTTCAAACCAGTGATAACAAGAATATCAAAAATAAAACCATTATCGGCAGTTGTTGCAGATAAAGCATATGATAGTGAAGAGAATAATCATGTAATGGTTAGAGAAATTAGATGGATATATATAGTATCATTCCTCCAAGATATGAACAAGTACCTATATGGAAAACTCGTGGAAGATACAGAAAAGAGATGAAACGTGGCTATTCAAAGATTCTGTACAATCAACGTACGTAACAAGGATGAAACTATTGTATCAGTCATAAAAAAAGATTGTTTGGAGAACATATATCATCCAGATTAATACGAATGCAGAACAGAGAAGAAAAGAATTGACTTTCAGATGTATTACATACAATCTTCATAGGATGCTAAATTTAATTATTATTAAATGGATTCTACAGAGCCGACTCGGATATTAAAATTATTAAACAAAAACCACAACCTTTTATGCTATTTCAACCAACAATATACTATGAAACTTAAATCCTTATGGGAATCGTTAAGAAAGAAACGCAAGACACAAACTGAACCTGTTCCACCGACTGCTGACGAAATTAAAGAAAAGGAATAATAAAATTTGTGAAGTTATATAAGAAATGAAGTAGATTATATTATATAATGAAATCCTCTAAAAATGTTCTAAATGCTTCAACATTAAGCATTTTGTATTATATCAAACAAAGGAAAGTTATAATAATAATTGGAGCAGTTCTTCTAACAATAGGTACTATTGCAGCTGTAACTATTGGACACATTGTAATAAATGACAGTGTAGATAACAATTTAACTCCTCAAGGATATCCAGCGACAGAATTTTTAGGAATTTCTGCATTTTCCTATGAATATGGATCAGTATTTACAGCCATTTTAGGTTTATTTATACTCAGTGGAGGAATAATTGGTATGGATTCAAAGAAGGAAGGAAAAAAATTAACAAAATAAAATAAAAAATCTTAAACCTTAAACTTTTTTATCCAATATTTACTTAAATTATATAATGAATATTCTATCACTTCTTATTGATTTATGCGTCGGTCGATCCTTTCTAGGAATATTATCGTGGCTGTTTAGAAGATAAAGAAAAATTTACTTAAACTTATTTTTTCGGAGATAGAGTTGATTTCGTGTATTGACGCTGGTTACTAGTTTCTAATAATAAAAGCTAAATACTATGTGTTAGAACCCTACTACATGCAAGACTCTACTCCCGACGGGCCCGTACTTTTCTCGGGACCACTATATTTGATAGTATTTTGAAAGAAGATATCTATTCATCTTTCTTTACCTCATTCATAATTCATTACATTTGACAAATTTGTAGGAGAAAATACTAGAACAATAGAATCTTTAACCTTTTTAATTGCTTGTATCATTTGAGGATATAGCCAGTATTTGTCTTTTTAAAATTTGTTGGTCTGAAAGGAAAAAGTCACCTGTTATAACGACTAATTTGGATTTGTATTTTT
>JAICHH010000155.1 GCA_025922715.1 Nitrososphaeraceae archaeon | reverse complement strand
TTATTTTGATATATAATTCAAATCCGTCCATTTTTGGCATCTTTATATCTAGAATTACTAGATCATAAAAATTGCTTCTATACAATTTTAAAGGTGTAATAGGGTCATTAAATGTATATATTTGGAATCCATTATCGTTTAACATACTCTTTATTGTAAAAGTAATATCCGGTTCATCATCTACTAATAAAATTTTTTTCATCTTATTGTTGGATATCACCACTTCCGATTGTCTACACCTATTTATTTATTAATTATCAAAAGTATCAAATAAAAAGTAGATCCTCTTCCATTAGAATAGTTCATGCTCTTATTTTTCCTTTATTATCTTGACTTCTTTACTTATTTTTCGGCGCCGAAAAAGTTTTTACCATTATATTTCTGTATTAAGGTATATTATATAATATTACAAAATAGAATAAGAATTGATGGCAACTCCGATAATTAAAACAATGTTATGTGGACGTTACGGAGATATATACCATCATTTATTCGATCTTTAATTGAAAAACAGGAATCTTCAATTTATTATATTAAAATTAGCATTTTTTTACCTACTATATAATAGATTCATATCTGTTTAGTCCTATTATTAACTAAATAGGTTCAATAACTAAAATCCAAAGCTTAGAGGGCTTCGATTTCTCATTAGAACAATGTATGGTAACATAATATAGAATAAGTTATTGTTTATTTTATAAATTAATTATTAATGATATAAATTTAACACAAATTAAAAAAATAAAAGATAACTTTGTAGCAGATCTGCCCAATTGTATTTTTTCGTAAATATCCATATCTTTGACAAGAATTATATAACATCTTTGTGATTGTGTTATTTAATCTAGTATACTCTAATGGTAATAAGATTTAATATTATAAATTTGGAATTTGCAGATAACGATAAAGACAATAATAATATAGTATAATCAGAATTATGAACAAAAAATAACATTCTAAGAATATTCCAATTGCTACTTCTTTAATAAATTCAATTTGAGCAGTTTATATTTTGTATAATTATTACTACTGTATGTTTTGATTTACTAGAATTATTCACACATTTAGTTAGATCTTTCGTTAAATTAACAAGATCTAATTTTCTATAGGATACAAATAATTTTATAATTGTTATGAACAATATTTTAGTTGTATTTGAAGATGTTTATAGCATATAGAAGGATTTAAAACGTATTTCAATAAACAACTAAAAAATTGAATTAAAGTTATTTATTTAGTTTCCATATCTTGGTTATTGAATTTCCATTCTGATCTACTTCATCTGCATATATTCCAACTATATTATTTAGTACAGATAGTACTCCAGTATCAGTAGCATCAAAATTTACAGATCCCAAGTTTCCTAATTTTCCATTGTCATCAAACTCTCCAATCCCACTAAAAGTATATTTTGCTACTTCATTATCGAATGTTATAAGTATTCCATGACCTTTCGTGTGCATATAGCCATTATCCTTTAAAGTAGACCAAGCAGTTCCCAAATCCATTATAGGAATATTTCCATTTAATGTCCCATTACCTGACCATGATACTTCTAGTTGTGGTTTATCAATATTTGTTAATCTCATTCCTTCACCCTTTCCTTTCAATACTAATAGTAATTCACCAATACTTACAGTAAGATCTTTAGTGGTGTTGGTTGTATTTGTCAAGTTATTCATATTAGTTTCCATTTGTGCATTAATCATACTTGCTGTTGTCAAAAAAAATATTGACATAACCAGTATTCCAAAAGTTAATAGATATTTCATATCTGATTATTTATATATAAAATTCTAGACTAAAAATATTTATTAAATTTAATAAATGAAAAATAGTAAAATCAAAATATAATATCAAAGAGTTTAAGAGTACTTTGCTAATTTCCTTTCTACCTTTTTTAGCACAGTTAAGTTTTTGTGGCATTAGATATTTCTCCTTCCTCTTTTACTATTGCAAAATACAGGTATACGAACCCCCCCAATATAATACGGGCTCGTAGGAGTATCAACTGATTTGACACAATTTTGTAGTTATAAAAAGTAATATGTAGTAAATTTGTTAATATTTAGGCATTGTAGTTATGTCAATATTCATTATAGCTGTTAACTTTTTAACTAGATCTTCATTTTTGATTGGCTTTTGAATAAAACAGTCTTCGCCAATTATTTTACCAATTTCAGATCGTGCTTTTCTAAATTTCTCATAGTACATTTCACTTGCAGTTAAAAAGCAAATTTTGACTTTAGGATCTTTTTCTCTTATTTTGATATATAATTCAAATCCGTCCATTTTTGGCATCTTTATATCTAGAATTACTAGATCATAAAAATTGCTTCTATAAGATTTTAGAGCATTAATAGGGTCATTAAATGTATCTACTTGGAATCTGTTATCTTCCAAAATATTCTTTATTGTATAAATGACATCGGGTTCATCATCCACTAATAAAATTTTTCTAACCTCATTATTGGATATCACCACTTCCGATTGATTACACCTCTCTCACTTTTAATTATCAGAAGCATACCATAAAAAGTATATCCTCTTGGATGAGAAATATTTTCTGATCTATCTTTCCTGATTATTATCTTCTAATCCTTACTTAATTTTTTCGACGCCGAAAAATTAAATAATTAATAATAAATTTATACTATATCATACTAAAACATTAAAATCTTTTATTATTCTAAATGTTTTCAATGTTTTCTTAACTTTTGATGACTATATAAAAAAATTTAAATAATCGCTCTTGTGATCTAAAATTAGAATCTTATTTGTGAATTGTTATTGTTATTCGCTAACATTAATTTATGATTAAGTTCTCATTACATTTAATATATTATGTTATTTGATACAGGACGCTATTTTAGATGTGGAAAACCTTTTTCTATTCTAAAAAGAATAAATGTATATGTTCAAGCTAACAAAATTCAGCATCTGCATCGTAGGAATGATTGTAGGAATAACTATAATTGGCGCACTTCCTTTTATGGGACTAACATGTAGATGGTGTTAGAGTTGATACAAGGAGAAAAAACAAACTCATATTAAAGCTCCAACAAACAGCACCACTTCAAACCAAAAAGTCTGAATATCTAGAGAGGTAGACGTGAGCCAAGTTTTTCGATCCTATTTAAATAATGAGAATATAGTTTTCTTTTTAGTATTTTTCGGCGCCTAAAAATTTTCAATAACAAAAATAAATTTACTAATTAATAATAGGATGATTGGAATGGCTGAGATTACATCCTATCCCCATAACACAATTATTGTATAATGATATAAATTATATGGTATTTGTATTATTATTCTGTTTGGTGGTTAGATTTTTCGGATAAAGATATTTAAATTACTCATCTAAAATAGCATTTTATTCAATGAAATAAAATTTGTTACTATTTAATTTTATTTGCTTTCAAACTTGATAATAGGAATTTTCCTGATTTATTAAAGAGGAGTTTATTTTAATATTATCATTAGAATGACGTATTTATGACTCAAAAATTTACTTATGGATACATAATGGGTATTATAATTTCAGTATTATTCCATTTAGATATGTTTTGTAATTTGTTAATTGTATTTACTAAAAATGTCTGTTCATTAATTGGATCAGAGGCTTTTGCATGTCCTGTTTGATAATAAGGAGCTTTCAAG
>JAICHH010000154.1 GCA_025922715.1 Nitrososphaeraceae archaeon | reverse complement strand
TAATATGGAATTAACGATTAGAGCCCTATTCAAAATGAAAAAGAGAATTTTGAATTAGTTTTGCTCCTCTATATGCTTTTCAAGATCACTGCAATATCTATTGTCAGTCAAGAATGCAAGCTTAGAATTAAGATCATCTAACCTCAAAGTTAAAGATTTTTCAAGTATTAGATTAGGTAGAAAATTTTGTTTTGTTTCATTTAATCTTTTTTCAATATTAAGTTTTTCATTTTGTAGTTTTGTAAATTCATTATCATTAGCAAATAATGCAAGCTTAGAATTAATATCATCCAGTTTTAAAGTTAAAGATTTTTCTAGTATTAGATTGGGTAGAAAATTTTGTTTAGTTTCATTCAGTTTCTTTTCAAGGTTAAGTTTTTCATTTTGTAGCTTTGTAAATGCTTGACAGTTTCCGACTAGATGTGATTCTGTTATTGAAGTAGAATTCTGAGCTATTGTTGGAGCAAGATAAAACATTGAAAGGAAAAGAATCATAATAATGGTGGATCTAAATAAAGTCGACTTTTCATTTGTATTCATAATTTTATCTATCTATTCTGAATTATATATTCTCACTATTATACAGATCTATAATATCCTCATCTCATGATCATTTAATATGACAACATCACATTCTATTATCTTAATAATACAATATGAAAAAATAAAAGGTACATTAAATACATATGTACTTAACAAATGGGAATAGATCTAAAACCAATTTTAACTACTTGTCCAATAAAATCATCTGATTTATCAGATAAAATAATTGCAGTAGATGCATATAATACGATTTATCAATTTTTAGCAACTATTCGTGGTCCTACTGGAGATTCTCTTACTAATAACAAAGGAGAGATAACAAGTCACTTAAGTGGTTTATTTTATAGAAATATTAATTTCTTAACTGAGAACATAAAATTGTTATACATTTTTGATGGAAAACCTCATTCACTAAAATTTAATGAGATAAAACGAAGAAAGGAATCTAAACAAGAAGCTATAGAAAAATATCAAGAAGCATTAGAAGAGGGTAGACTGGAAGATGCAAAAAAATATAGTCAAGGCACAGTAATTTTAACGGATGATATTATTGAGCAATCCAAGAAAATATTAAAAATGTTAGGGATTCCTGTTATTCAAGCACCATCAGAGGGAGAAGCAACAGCATCAATTTTAACTAAAGATGGAACTGTATACGCCTGTGCTAGTCAGGATTACGATTCTCTACTTTTTGGAGCTAAAAGACTTATTCGTAATCTAACAATAACCGGAAAACGCAAAATTCCTAATAAAAACAAATATGTAATTATAGAACCAGAAATTATTCATCAATCAGCGATTTTGGAATCTACAAAATTGACGCTTGAACAATTAGTAGATGTAGGTATCCTAATAGGAACAGATTTTAATCCTGGTGGCCTTCCAGGTATAGGTCCTAAAACTGCACTAAAGCTAATAAGAGAGAATGGTAGATTGGAAGAAATAGAAAAAATAAAAGATAATTTAAAAGACGTTCCATATCAACAGATAAGAGAAATATTTCTTAATCCAGAAAATATTTCTATAGGTAATATAGAATTTGATAATCCAAATTATAAGGAAATTATTGGTTTTCTATGTGATACAATGGATTTTTCAAAGGAACGAGTAGAATCATCACTAGAAAGAGTAAAAAAAAGTCAAGAGAAAAGAAGCCAATCTTTAGAACGTTGGTTTAAATAATAATAATAAAAATATACATATATACAATTGATAGTCACAAATTTTTAAATAAACAAACGTAAAATTTGTTATCTAATTGTCTATCGGATTTCTCTCTTTTTCTTTTCTATATTTTTTTCACTTGATAGCCTTTCTAGACTATAATCCTTAAGATCAACAAATCTTATTCCTTCAGATAAGATTGGGTGAATATTCCTTATTTTTTTAAAAATTTCTTGACAGACATAACGATAATCCGGATGTCCCTGTGATAAAGTTCTCAATTCAATCATATGCGTAGCTTCTCGTAAATTCAATTTCATAAAAAATGGATATTTATACGCAAAATTGACTACATATTGCGCTTCTTCTGGATAATCGTCATTGACAAGAATTTGAAATACTTCATTACATTTATACATACAATCTTTGAAATCATCCAAAATTCCAAGATCGGAAATTTCCTTAGGCACATCATATCCATGTCTAGTAGAAAGTAATTGTCTTTCCAAAGTTAATATTCTATGCCGATGTAAATCACGGAACATTCCAAAATTAGTAAGCATTTCAAATGTATATTCAGTCATTTCATAAGCTCTACCTGGACGTTGTCTTCTATTAGTTCGTAAACTTGTATATGTTTTTATTATTTTGTGTCTATCTTCTATTGGTAAAGATCTAACATATTCTATAATCTTTGTAAGTGTATGTCCTGCTGCTTGTTCAAACAAAATAGATGATGCAATTTTTACTTCTGCTTCAGTATTATCTTCATTAAATATTAAATTCACACATTCTATATTTGGATTGATTTTGATGTGTGAAAGGTGTTCTTTAGCCATTTTGAGAATAACATCCTTTGTATTTCTTAGGTAATTTTGCATAGATATTCCATGCTGATTTTTTGCCCTATAAACAAAAGACGGAATAATTAGATTAAGCTCTTCATACAATTGATCAGATAAGACATTCATCTCTGTTAAATTCGATGCATACAATCTTGTTAAAAGATATTCAAAAGCTCTCCCATTACCAGTAATACCTAAATTAGTAAGAGTAGACGCAGGTAAAAGCCCCCGTAAAAGATCTAAAGATTTAGCTTTTATGGTACTCTTATATATTTTTTGAGCTGATTTTATATCATTAGATTCTTTTAAATTATTAAATTGTACATCTTTTTTAGAAATAGAATCATAAAATTGAAAGTTATCTATAGGTTCTCTTTCTATAATGAATCTTTGCATAGCTTCTATATTCTTCGAATAAATATCAAAAGCATGGTCACATGCTTCTATATATATATCTGCATATCTAGAATTCATTATTTTTTTTTCTTTCAAATATTTATACTGACCATTATTTTTCTTGTCGAATGAAACGTATCTTGATGATTTTTCTAGATAAGATAAACCTATTCTTTGATCTTCTATCTTTTTAGCTGCAATATTGGATACATATTCTATTGCTATCTGTGCTTCTCCTAATTCTGCAACAGAATCATCACCATATTCTAATAATACTCTTTTATAGAATTCATCTCCACGATTAGGATTATTTGCAAATTCTTCCAAAAATATTCTACGCATACTTTTGTCGGATCGTGAATATCTTGACATTAGTGCCCCTCGATCAACTTGTTTAGGAGTAATTATTGCAAAAATTGGTTTATCACTATTAGTAAAATGCGACAAAAGTATCTCTCTTTCTTTTTCAGAAAATGGTTCTTCATCAGTGAAGGACTGCATTATCAATAAGAGATAATATTATTCTATATTTATATAATTAAAAATAACGAAAATGATAACTAATATATTTATAGTACTAAAAAAAAATAAAATAAAAGAATTTGGTTGATTCTAATTTGGTTGATTCTAACCTTCTTCCCAACCCTTGTCAAATATAGCGTTTTTCTTTAATGGAATTGGTTGTCCTGGTGTATAATCCATTGGTCTCATCCAGAAAATTGCCTTTGTTGG
>JAICHH010000153.1 GCA_025922715.1 Nitrososphaeraceae archaeon | reverse complement strand
GTACAACAATAATTATCTAGAGTTATAACAATTTTGATATAATTTGATAAATGTTATTTCATGACTTATAATAACAATAAAATAGCATGATGAGAAAAAAGATTTCTATTAATGTCTTTTTCTAATGATAAACAAGGTAAATGGGATTCTGTTAAACGATATAAATTAAATAAAATGATTAATAAACTAGGCAATATAACAGGTCATGGAACTGAGCTTGTTACTGTGTATATTCCTCCAAGACGACCAATATACGATATTGTCTCTCAATTAAAAAATGAAGCAGGAACTGCTTCCAACATCAAATCAGATTTAACTAGAACTCATGTACAAGATGCATTAAGTAGAACTGTCGAACACCTTAAATTGTACAAAGTACCTCCAGAGAATGGCCTTGTTATCTTCTGTGGTGCTATTCCTACCGGCAAAGGCATAGGAACCGAAAAGATTGAGATCTATTCCGTTGAACCTCCAAAAGCAGTTCAAATAAATCTTTATCGATGTGACGATCACTTTTGGATCGATCATTTGAAGGACATGATGAAGGATGACAAAGTAGTAGGTATCTTGTCATTAGATACTCAAGAAGCTGGTTTTGGCATACTTACTGGAGACCGATGGGAGGTAGTTGAATCATTGACTTCTGGCGTAGCAGGCAAACACAGACAAGGAGGTCAGTCAGCCCGGAGATTTGAACGATTAAGAGATAATGAATTGAATGAATATTATCACAGAGTTGCAGACTATGCACAAAAAATCTTCATCGATGAATATGATGTAAAAGGAATAATTATTGGAGGACCAGGTCCAACTAAAGAAGGTTTTATCAGAGAAGAATATCTTGACTATAGATTGCAAAATAATGTTATTGCTGTTTTAGATTCCTCATATTCTGGGAGTGAAGGAGTAAGAGAACTCATAGATAAAGTTAATGATCAAGGAATTATGGCCGATTATAGATTAATGGAAGAAAAAAAAATTGTTAAACGCTTTATCAGTGAGGTGTATTCAGGAAAAGGTTTGGGGATATACGGAATTTATGATGTTATTAATGCATTAAAAAATGGTTATGCCGATTTAGTTATTGTAACTGGTGATATCACCATTCTTAGATTAGAAATTAAATGTAACAAGTGTCAAAAAAGCCAAGAAAAATTTATTGAACGGAATGAATTGATGTCATTAAAACAAGAATTGACGTCAAGCACTTGTTCAAAGTGTGGAAGCCAAGATATGGAATTATCAGATCAAGATATTATTGAGTATTTGGAAGAATTATCGCTAATGAGCGGTTCAAGATTAGAAGTTATATCCGGAAAAACTGAAGAAGGAGCACAACTGGCAAGTTTAGGAAAAATAGGTGCACTTTTGAGATTCAAACCCAATAAATAATAAGATTATCAAAAATTTAAAAGCAATTATTATTTTGAATATAAGTTAGATCACAATATTTAGAATCGTCTTAATATTTTTGGTTTGAGCATATCTGGATTTTTTTTCAAGTGGCTAATTAATTCTAATATATTTACTTTATCAGTGGGAAGAGTTCCTTTAATTGAATAAACATTTGAAGCATGATTAGCTCTGAATATTATAGGAGAAGATGGGTTTATTTTGGATATTAGTAATTCTAGTTCATTTAAAATCTGTATGTCATCTAAAAATTCAAAAGGTTCTTTGAACTTAGTCATAAATTCATTATAAAGGGTGTCGTCTAAGTGAAGGTTCAATGCTCCTACGTAATCAGGAGAAACTTCGCTAATAATCTTTGCTGTCTCTTCAACATGCTCAAAAGTATATTTTTTACCGCCTAAACCTAAAATGATCATACATGAAAGAACATAATTATTTTCTTTAGCTTTTTTACAGCTTTGTACAATGGTTTTATAGGTTGCCCCTTTTGTAATTTTTTTTAAGACTGTATCACTCCCACTTTCTATACCTACATACAACATTTGCAAGCCAGCGGCTCTCAATGTCATTAATTCTCTATCTGTTTTTTGAAGTAAATTTTTAGGCATACCATAAGAAGATACTCTTTCTAAAGTTGGAAATTTTTTATAAATATATTCTAATATTTGAACCAATCTTTCTGTAGGCAGATTTATTGCATCACCATCAGCTAGAAAAATTCTTTTAGTGGCAGGATAGGCTGTAGAAGTCATATCTATTTCCATTTTAATCTCTTCCCAAGGTCTTTCTGAGTATTTTTTAGCTCTATACATTTCACAGTATGAACATTGATTGAATGAACATCCCAATGTGATCTGAAAAATTAAAGAATTTGCTTCGGAAGGAGGTCGATAGAGAGGATAGTCATAATCTAATTGCATTTTACTAATTAATATTTATACTAATAGTATAAAATATTTTGTAAGAATCAAAACAAATAATGATTGTGGGTCAGTTCGTCGCGAGTTCCTCATCGTATTAAACTCAGACTGGAGCAGCATATTACTTCATTCCCATCTACAATATATCCTATGTTTATTAAAAATTTATGTATTGCAAGATATCTGAGCAAGTTTAGTTATATAAGACATTTTTCTACAGAATATCTAAAGGAAAACGCGTTCGATCATAATTAGATAAAGTCTTAACTGATCATCATTTCAAATTTTAAATGCTGAATGTATTTATTTAAAGTTGATGAATAAAATTCAGATCTTCCAAATATAAAAATTATTGATCTAGCAAAGGTTGAATCTCTCTTACACTGAAATTTTTGAAATCGACATCATCGGCCTTATCCCAGCGAAATGTAGCGATAGGTCCCCCCCATGTGATTATTTGATCTTTTTTACCATCACATTTTTTGCCTGAATCTCCCCATTTCCCTTTATCTGTGTATTCATTGATCTTTACCCATTTGCCGTCATTATTATAATCTATCCAACTTTCCATTTTTACGATACTCTTTGATCGATCTGATTGCTTCTCCAAATTATAAACTATAAATTTATAACCAATCCATTTATCTTTAATAGGATTTAGATTTTTTTTAACATCAGTAAAGAAATAACTCACGTGCCATTGTTCCTTTGCAAATCTGTTATCTCCCGAAAAAAAGATATCCCCTTTATAAGCCACTCCTTCACATGGTTCTGCGTCGGTATGATGCCCTCCTCTGTTATACCAAGTAAATCTTCCCTCATTTAAGGGGATATTATTATTATTTAGTTTTATATAACCTGTTATCTCACTATTTTTCCAATCTTTTTTGGATTGCATGTAACCCTGGTCTTCTAGTTCAGAGTGGTCTAGAATTTTAATTAATTCAGGATGGTATCCCTCAGAGGTATAGACATTCATTCGTACTTTGGCTAAATTATTTTTTGATTTAATTTTCCAAGATAAATCATCGTTTTTTGTAATTATTAAATTAGCATTGGAATATTTTGAATCTGATTCTCCAAAAGGATAGAATTGGTTATCCTCATAAATGTTATTCATATTCATAAACCATTCTTCTCCACCATTTTTTGTAGGATATATTTTTTCTATTCCAAACTTATCAAATGTTGAATCGGATTTGGCAAGTGGCACATTTTCTTGAGGGTCATTGAGGTTACCTTCATCATCTTCATCATCCTTATCCCTTGAGTCTTCATCTTCTTCATCTTCATCATCCTTATCCCTTGAGTCTTCATCTTCATCATCTTCATCATCCTTATCCCTTGAGTCTTCAT
>JAICHH010000152.1 GCA_025922715.1 Nitrososphaeraceae archaeon | reverse complement strand
GTAGGCATAGGAATGGTGTCTAGAGGAGAGGTTGGTTTGATTATTGCAGGAGTTGGTGCAACCTCAGGAGTTGTATCTGGAGATGTATATACTGCAATTATTGTTATGGTAGCAGTGACCACAATAATTACACCAATATGGCTTAAGAAATCCTATCAGAAAGAATTAGCAACATAGGTTATCTAGTTCTTTCTAACAATAGAGATTTAATTTGTGAAAAGATTATAGTCATTCATCTTCTCCTTCTTCTTTCTTTTTATTTCAGTCATTCTTTAATTCACTAGATTGTTGACCTTGAACAAGTCCACTAGTTTCTTTTCTTGGCTTTGATTCATTCCGCTTATATCTCCACCTTGTAAAATCAATTCTGTATCATCTTATTAGGCATATGATAATGTTGCATAGAAATTATAGAAGTTGATAGAGTTGCATTCATCATTGTAGATTATTCATTGACATATTATTTTGTACATATGCTAATGCTAATGTAGCATTAGTAGGCCACTGTGAAGCATTTTGATCTGACAGTGGGTCATTAATTGAACTTTCCTGAGGAATTGCACTTTCTTGTTCTAATATATTTTCAAATGATATTGTTGGTATTCCCTTGCTGTTGCAATTAAAGCAAATACAGGTTTGATGATATTATCATCATATGAACTTTTGAATTCGTAGTGATTTTATTTTCATATATATAAAGTACATATAAGAATTAAAATTACCTAGCCGGCAAAAACTTACAGATTCATATCAATAAAATTAGTTATAATATAAATTAAAAATAACATACGGCCATAGGTCTCTAATGTATAAATCAACAACAATAGAATGTCATTGCATGTTTATGTCTAAATATTTGAACTTGACATTGAAGTAATAGTAATGAAAATAGTAAAGTATTTTATATAATACTTGAAGAACAAAGCTAATTATTATCGTCATAGCCTGAACTATACGATAAACTGACTGAATGATTAAAAAGCCCAGGGTATGACAATTTTTTATTCTATGATAGTTTTGATGTTTATGGAATAATAGATAAATTGCTAATTGGTAATAACTCCTAATCAATTCGTCAATATAAGTTCTCTCCTAATAGCAAATCCTATTCCTTTTTTATATAATTTATAAATATTATATATTACATTTTTATTAAGTGACTTAATTTAAATTTAAAAATAAACAGAAATATATTATTTTTATTCATTATAGGATGTTTAATAAGAATTATTCCAGAACTCATTGCATATCCTTATCCAATTGGTTATGATATTATAAATTATTATATTCCTTTAGCTGATAAAATAGATTTTGATTTTGTAATTAATGAATATGAAATTTATCCATTTTTATTATATATCACAAAAACATTGACTTTTTTGGATCCTCATATTATGATGATAGGTCTATCATCAATAACATATGGAATATTTTCACTATCCATTTATTTATTTTTACAAGGACTAAATGTAAAACTTGATTGGTTTATGACTATATTTATTTTATTTCAGATTTCTGCGTTGAGAACTACCTGGGATTTACAAAAAGATATACTTGCATTATCATTTACTTTCTTTATTTTTTATTTAATTCTTAGAGATAGAAAATTACCATCATCTTATCATAAAAAAGAGAAAATTGTTCATTTTTGTTTGATTATTTCTTTAGTTATTGTAACTCTTCTAACTGATAATATGATCTCTTTTTTACTAATTATATCATTGTCAATATATTTTATTATTAAAAATGATAGAAAATATATCATTTCTTTAGTAATGATAATAATAATAGTAATTAGTTTTCTAGTTTTAATTGCAGATATTAACAATAATCAAGTTAGTAGTAACATAAATACTATATTTAATGGAACTATAAAAGAAGATATACATTATAGTCCATTGAATTTAGCAATTCTATTTATAATGATGAATGGTTTACTCCTCCCATTTCTATTTTATGGAATCAAACATCTCCGAGAATTATTATTATACATTCCATTAAGTTTAGCCTTAATTGGATCATTCACATGGTTAGTATTACCATATACATCAATTTTATTACCTGATAGATGGATAACAATTTCTGGAATTTTTATATCAATTTTTTCTTCTTATGGATTAGTAAAATTATCATCCTCATCTTCTTCTAATTGTGAAAATAACCCAAACTATAAGATACTTTTACCTATTATCTCTTTTTATATAGTTATTGGTTTATTTTATATGATATTACCTACTCATCATGCTTTTCCAATTTATGGTGTATTTTCTGGCTTTACCCAACAATTTGTTCCTTCAACAATGCAATTCAATTCTATTGATATCGTAGATAATGAAGATCTTTTAATGGCTATAGATTGGATAAATAATAAGACGGATTCAAATTCCATTATTTATGGCGGTTTGTATTTTAAAGGATGGATGAATACATTATTAAAGGATCAGCGAATCTTTGAGTATCATAATATGGATTTTTCAAATAATGGCATTTATATTGTATTAGAAGTAGCAGAAGAAGTAGTAGATGAAATTGACTCAATAAACTCTCCAGTAAAATTGCTATTTTCACAAGGTGTTTTTAAGATCATAGAAAAATAATTATGCATAAGTATGCATGAAGACTGAATTAATATAGAAGATCCTTGTGATAATGCTTATGAAATGAGTATAATAAATAATACTCTCACTTTATCATTTATCATATTATATTTCACCTAAACTAAAAATTTTAGGGTAAAAAACACATATCTATCATCAACTAGAATAATTTAATTTGTTATAAATGAAAAAGGATCATTATATAAAAAAGATGGCATAATATTAACAAATAATATAATTTTTAATCATTATAGGTGTTCTCTTTTCTTTAAGAATCAAATTTGTTCCTTCTATCTAGTTATTTTAAAAGTATCTATAATCTTTTTGAATGAATTGAGATATTTGTCAAATTGTTCATCTAGAATAGCAGT
Organism: Nitrososphaeraceae archaeon; assembly: GCA_025922715.1. GTDB lineage: Archaea > Thermoproteota > Nitrososphaeria > Nitrososphaerales > Nitrososphaeraceae > TH1177. Next base: position 726 of record JAICHH010000152.1, on the reverse strand, counting down.
AAAAGATATTTTATAGAGATTTACACCTTCGGTAGAATATATTTCATGATTTATAATTTCATTGGATGCTTCTTCCATTAGGAAAGGTGATTTTATGCTATATACATATTGAAATGCTTTTTTTTCTTCTCCAATTGTTGTCTCATTTAAGGCAATGGGTTTATATCCTTCAGAAAGATTATGATAAAAACTTTGTTCTTGTGTATAATTTTCAAGTGAAAAGTCTTCCATAGCAATTGGATAAACACTAACTGATATCTCTGGTAACTTCATACAAGGTAACCATGAACATTCAGATTCAGCACCAAATAGAGAAGAACCTTCTTGAATCCATTCATCTGCAGTATATTGAAACTGTACACCTGACAGAGGATCTTCAAAAGTTAGGGAATCCGCATTAGACTGAGAATAAGATAGAATAGTATTAGATGTAATTAATATCATCGTAATTATCATTATAGACATCATCAATACCTTATTACTTGAAATATATTGAAATTTCATTATAATGATAAGGACATAATTTAATAAATATATATTTTTAAAATGTCATTAGTATTAAAATATTTATACGATTGTATCTGTTGAATTGAATATTTTAACTTAGTTTAGTTTGTTTGGTAGGTTATTTTGTAATATTGTTATTATTGTTATCTAATTTCGCTTTTTTTCTTTAATATTAATTTCAATAATACTATTCTTTATTTTCTCTGAAAATCTCTGGAT
>JAICHH010000151.1 GCA_025922715.1 Nitrososphaeraceae archaeon | reverse complement strand
CAGAATGTGTTAAACTAGTCGTCAAATATGCATTTGATGTATTAAAATTAAAAGAAATCTCAGCTTATGTTTTTCCTGATAATAATCCATCAATAAGAGTTTTGAAAAAAAACGGATTTGTAAAGATAGAAGAGGTAAATGAATATCATCCATTATCAAATAGATGTAGAAATTCTTTAATTTATATAATAACAAATATGAATAACAAGTTCTAATAACATATTTTATACTGATATCAGCATGTAAGCGTCGAGAGTAAAACCGATAGCGATGCAAAAATAAGAGTCTATTGTATGAATATAATACAAACTTGTATTTAGATTTTATTATTAGAAACTTATTCTATTCAAAAGTAAAATAATTGTATAACAATAGAATAAATTTCATTTGGCCCAGTAGAATAATAAAGAAATTTCAATACAATTCCATTAACATTTTTTAATATAGCTTTATTATATAGCAACTTTTTAAATTAATGTAATCCTAAACTTTCTTTTGTTATAGTTTTATTGGTAAGCTGAATGTAAATGTTGAGCCTACACCTTTTTCTCTATCTATTTCCTTATTATTAGTAGCCCATATCTTTCCACCATGCATTTCAATTATACTCTTAGAAATAAATAATCCTAAACCTGTTCCTGATATAGGAGATTTAGTTACGAATTTTGTAAACAATTTAGGTAATATATCATGATGTATTCCAGTTCCTGTATCTCTTATACTTACAAGAATTTCATTTTGTTTGTCATTTTTATTATCTTTTTTTATTTCAACAGTAACAGTAATACTTCCTTTCTCGGTAAACTTGAAGGCATTGTTTAACAAGTTATGAATTACTTGGCTAAGCCTATTTCTATCAGCCTCTATAATAATTTCATTGTTATTATCATATGATTCATATACTAATTTAATATTGTTTTTCTTTTGTATCTTTTGTTCGTATTCCTTTAGGATTTCTGTTATCAACTCTTTGAGATTGAATTTTTCTTTTGTTAAAGAGAATGAACCACTTTCTATTCTTGCAACATCTAATACCTCTTCTGTAATCTGCTTTAGACGTTTTGAATTTCTAAAAATAATATCTAGATATTCTTTATTTTTTTCTATGTTGGTTATTCCTTCTTGCTGAAGTATATCAGCAAGTGCTATTATTGGTTGAATAGGTGTTTTCATTTCATGTGCTGCTATATTTATAAAATCGTTCTTTAATTGGTCTTTGTATTTTAATTCTTTATTTGCCTTTTCTAATTCCTTTATTAATTTATCCTGTTTTTTGATATTCTTTATGTAGTTTACCATATAATTGAAGGAATTATTTAAAACTGAAAGTTCATTTTTATTATTATTATTATCGTTACCTATGTTTTGACCTATTATTACATTAAGCCTTTCTCTATTTATTTCAGATATTGCAGAAGTTAAAGAGATTATTGGTCTTATTATTTTACTACTAATGTAAAATGCAAAAGCAGCTGTAACTACAATTATCAAAATTGTAAAGATTTGCTGAATAAATAATGAATATTCTGAATTACTTTTTAAATAATCACTTAATTTGGTAACCAATAGATTTGATGAATCAATTAAAGATAGTGCTTCTGTTTCTAATAGCGATGCTTTCTCAATTATATCTAATGATTTTTCTGAATTCAGTATTTCATTATTTGACTCCATTATCTTATTTGCTAAGTTTGTTTTAAGTGAAATCCATTTTTGATAAATAGTATTCCAATCAGTTAAAAAGTCTCTTGGTAATGGTTTTAAATCTATTCCTCCTTCTGCTATTATCTTTTCACCTTGTCGTAATGCCAAGATATTTGATTCTAATTGATTTATTGCAGAGTTAACTATAGAACTATTTTTATTGTTATCTCCAATATTCAAATATTCTGATACATGTAACATTAAATTAGAAGTAAGAAAGCGATTTTTTCCTGCAATATTGATTGAATTTCCCAAATATGTCATTTGTGATTGATAATAAGAAGATATAATAAAACTAGTAATAACAAGAATAACCAGAATAAAAAGAAATATTGCTATTTTAGAGCCTATTTTAGAACGAATAAAAGTGTTAGCATAGTATCTGGCCACTTTCATATATATAGATTATAATATATATAGAAAAGTAAATAATAAAGTGAAAATTATTGAAAAATTATAACTTTAACCAATAATTTGTATTATCTATATAGATTATGTAGATAACAATTCTATTTATTAGTGACATTACCAAACAATCAATGCAAATCTTGTTACTATTGTACATTTGTTTTACTCATCAGTATTCAATAAACCATTAACTATTCTAATTAAATCATTATTTCCTATTGGTTTTTTAATAAAATTATAAACCTCAGCAAATTCGTTTGAAGTATCAAATATGGTTTCGCTTGCTGTCAAAAAACATACTTTTGCTTTTTTATCTCTTTTTCTTATTTCTCTACATAGTTGAAGTCCATTAATTTCTGGCATTTGTACGGTCGTGTTAAGTTAAGCAAAAAAAGGGCTATAGCTGGGAATATCTCTTTATTATTCTATTGAGTTTATCTTCTAAACGTGAAAGAACATCCAATGAGATAGTTATGTATGGATTATATTTGTATTTTCTGGGTTTGAGTTTTCGTAATGTATCAAGAGCAATAGAACCATTTGTACAGAGAAGTCATGTTGCTGTCTGGGAATGGGTACAAAAGTTCAATCCCAAACAAATCTATCCTTGTAAAAGAGTGTCTGCATTTTTAATAGATGAAACAATGATACAAATTGGAGATACAAAAGCATGGTTATGGGTAGCAGTTGAACCAGTACATAGAGTTATTCTTGGTGTTTATATCTCAAGACATAGAAATATGCTTGTTACTGAACACTTTCTATATTCGTTAGTTGAAAAATATGGTAGACATATGGTATATTCAGATGGTGGTAGTTGGTATCCTGAAGCATGTACTTCTTTGGGATTGGAACACAGGTTACATTTACCTTATGAAAAGAGCATAATTGAAAGAGCCATTGAATATGTAAAGGATAGAACAGAACAATTTGATGATTGTTATCCTTGCAGGAAATTTGACTGCAATCTATCACATGTCTACAATTGGATTCAATTATTTGTATTCATGCACAATGGCATAAGGAGATCTCATCTAAGATTTAGCTTATTGCTGTATCTCGTAGGAGGTGATACAAGTCATTAACTTAACACGACCGATTATTTTTAATTTATCATATAGTTTTTTATATTCGTGTTACTACAATATACTTAATTTACTAAAGGTTAAATTGAGGTATACGCAATTTGATTAAAGATCTTTCTTCTTCCTTTTTCTTTGTAACACATACTGATTTTTTTCTTAATCTGAACTTACAGCTATTTTTTTTAGCTTTACCATTTTTAGCAATATTGTCTTGCTGGATTTATTTACTTGCTAATTCAATTAAATCTTATTATATCTTTAAATCAACTTCAATTGAAAGACCTTTAGTAAATAATAGCAATTACAAGAGTATGGATATCTTTCCATATGTTTCTGTAATTGTACCTGCTAGAAATGAACAAGATAATATTGAAAAGTGTCTGATATCTCTAATAGAACAAAATTATCCCAACTTTGAAATAATAGCAATAGATGATAATTCAATAGATAATACATTAAATAAAATGAAAGAAATACAACAAAAATACTATCAGCAATATCGGCAAAAACAAAAAAAGTATCATATACTCAAAAT
>JAICHH010000150.1 GCA_025922715.1 Nitrososphaeraceae archaeon | reverse complement strand
GTTATAACATTTTCATAACGATATTACTCATAAAAATTAGTAAATGAAAACGATAATAAATATTTACTAAACTGATCTAGTAGTAATATTTTAGCAAATGCACTCATAATTCCAATTATATCCTAACTGTTTAAAAATGACATACACAAGTCAGTAATAACTACCATCATCATTTATGACAAGTTCAAATCTTACTGATACTCTTTTTAAAAAATACATATTAAATATTAGATGCCATTACTATAACTATCAACAATAAAGCAGTATCTTAGACGATATGGATAATATTATTGAACAAAGCAATAGACTGAATTATTTAAACTACGAGTGTTAATTTGATTATAATGGCTAACAATAATCTAATAATGTCTTTTGTTTGTATTCAGTGTCTTTATTATTTTTTTCTATTGCTATTAAATTTGATACTTTCAATCCTACTTTTCTTATGGGTAAAAATTTTTTAGTAATTTTTCTTGAAGGAATGACCAAATTATTGTCTTCCAAATTAAATTTATCTAAAACCTCTTCTATTAGGGATTCGATACTTTTTCTTTCGCTTTGATATTTGATATAAGATTTTTCTCTAGTTTCAACACTAAAATCAGTTCTCATTAATTTTATTCCAACTGTTCTAAAATGATATTTGTTGTTCTTTATCCTTTCATAAAGTTCATCTATCAAGTCATACAAAGATTGTTTTATTATCTCTTTATCATATGTTATAAATTCTAATGTAGATTCATTGCTTAACGATATGTGATTTCTGCGTGGAAGAACTGATTCATTGTCTAAACCATTTGCAACTTGCCACATCCATGTTCCGATCTTCTTTCCAAACCTTTCTATAAGAAGTTGAACATCTGTATTTGATAGTTGACCTATAGTTTTGATATTCATTTGTTCTTTTAGAATTTTTTGTGTTTTGATTCCTATTCCTGAAATTGTGTCAACATCTAAAGGATTGAGAAAATTTTTCAATTCATTAAAATGTATTATAGTAAGACCATCAGGTTTTTGATAATCAGATGCAATTTTTGCAACTGATTTTGTTGGTGCTATACCTATAGACGTTAGTAAGCCGCCACATTTTTCTTTTATAGATTTTTTAATTTCTTGAGCATAATCTTCTATCATTACATCAGTAGCAGAAATTTTATTTGTACAGTCTAAATAGGCTTCATCTATACTTGCTTGTTCAAAAATATCTGCATAACCTTCTAATATTTCCATAACCTCATTTGATATCTTTTCATAAAATTTTTTGTCTACTCCATGTAATATTAAATTAGGACATAATTCTAATGCTTTGTATAATGGCATTGCTGATTTTATCCCAAGTTTTTTAGCCTCATAAGAACATGTAGTTACTGCGCCTTTTGTAATAGTATTACTGTCCTGAGGTGTCATAATAACCGCATGAGGTTTTCCTTTTAATGAAGGGTTTTTAATCTCTTCACAAGAAGAGTAAAATGAATTAATATCTACATGCAAAATTGCTTTGCCTCGCCACTGCTTTTTATTAGCCATATAGACACCTTTTCTATTACTCAAATGATTGGTATTAAATTAGAATTAAACTTTCATTTATGCATATAAAATTTTTGTTCAAAAGATATAGTTATTGTATATGGGAAAGTTATCAAAAACGGAAATGTAATAATTGATTAATTTACAATAATTATGTGTTAATAATAGAATAGGATTTGGATTATCTCTTTCCATTTTATTATATTATCAAATTTTATATTAATATAAATTTTGAGACACTAAGAAAATATCCATTAAAAGATTAAAATTGAAGTGATAAACATTCTGATTACTACAGAATCAGAAGTAATAAGTTTGGATAAACTTCATATATCAAATAGTTATAGTGCCTAATTATTCTAAAATAATAATAACAAATAGTATTATTTATTAATTTCAATATCAATATCTAAATAGAAATGGAATTATCTAACCATACAGATAATTATATCTTATTGGTAGATGATGAAAAAGACGTTCTTGACTTATTTAGCGAATACTTAACATCCAATGGTTATAACATCATCTCGTTTGATAATCCAGCTAAAGCATTAGAATATTTTTATAAAAATCCGAATAATTGTTCTGTAGTTATTACAGATTATAGAATGCCGCAAATGTCAGGCTTAGATTTTATAAATAAAATAAGAAAAAAAGATACTGATTGCAAAATAAAAACCATAATTGTTAGTGCTTACATAAAAGACAATATTCCATATGATAAATCATATACTATGACAATTGATAGAATATTAGAAAAACCCGTATATCTTGATAGACTGAAAACTGAAATACAGCAATTGCTAACTATCAATATAAAGAAAAAAATATCGTAGTAAAAAATTAGGTTTAAATTTTCTTTATTTGATTTCTGATATCAATCAATATCCCCTTTACCAAAAGGTAAAATATTAACAATTATCCCTAATCTTAATAAATAATACTGTCTATTGAACTAAAGTAGGGAAAATGTCCATGGCAAAAAAAAGAGTATTGATAATAGATGATGATGAGGATATCAATAATCTTTTTAAAATATATCTAGAGAACCGTGGATATCAAATAAATGCGTATACCGACCCAATAAACGCTTTATATTACTTCAAAAAAGGATTTTATGATTTGGTTTTACTTGACTTAAAAATGCCACAGCTAGATGGCATTACTATGTACCAACAATTAAAGAAAATAGATAATAATACAAGTATCTGTTTAATCACCGCCGATATTGCAAATTTGAAACAATTAAAGGAAAAGATTCCCAATATTGAAAAATATGTAATATACAAACCTATCCTATTACAAAACTTAAAGGAAAAAATTGATTCATTACTTTTGGAAAAAAGTATGTCCTGTTAATGATTTTTACATTAATAATATATCCTGATTGTTATTGTTAGAATTTGTTCCTTTATACTCTTTTTTATAAATGCTATAGATGTGATGTAGATAATCTTTCAAAAGTGGGTGAGACGATTAGACGGCCTAGCATCCAAGTAGCAGAAGGTCAAGAAACCCATCTCTAGTAAATAATAATAAAAGCAGTTAAAATAAAAAGCTGTATATTTGAAAATAAATAGAATATGTTAATAATAAACTATTGTAAAAGCTGTATATGACTACTTTAGAAGTTGGATGTCATATTATATTTTAATGCTATTTCTAATAAATACAAGTAAAAAATTACTACTTTACTTGACTAAATACATGTATATCGCTATCAATTCCATCTGCTACATATACATTACTATTAGAATCTATTGCAATACCAACCGGATCTTGAAGAATGTCAGCAGCTGAACCTTGATTGCCAAATTGAGTAATATATCCACCATCGCTATTGAATACTTGTACACGATTGTTACCATTATCAACTACGAAAATATTATCAGATGAATCAATTGCTAATTCAAAAGGTGTATTAAATTCCCCATTACCAGTACCTGAAGTACCAAATTTCATTATAAAATTACCGTTTTTGTCAAATTTTTGTACACGCTCATTAAAAGAATCAACCACAAAAATATTTCCAAGTGAATCTATCTCTACATCTGTTGGATTCAAAAATGCTCCGTCACCAGATCCATAAGTACCAAATTTCATTATAAAATTACCGTTTTTGTCAAATTTTTGTACATTATTGTTTTCTCCAAAATCAGTTGCATAAATATTATTTTCATTATCTACACCTAGTCCACCTGGAGTGATAAATTCTCCATTTCCCAGGCCAAATGAACCAAATGAATC
>JAICHH010000149.1 GCA_025922715.1 Nitrososphaeraceae archaeon | reverse complement strand
TAAGGAGATATTTTTGTCTATCGAAACAATAGATAACAAAATATTATTCGGTTTTATCCTATTGAGAATTATTGCTAATTCACCATCGATACGAAAAGAGTTAAAAGATGAGCATGAATCAGCACGGGAAATCGCTGTAGTAAGGGAGTTACATGTTTATGGAAAACTAATAGGTGTAGGGGATAAAAATAACACGGCATATTATCAACATAAGGGTCTTGGATTGAAATTAATTAAAGAAGCTGAAAGAATAGCGAAGGAAGAATTTCATATTAAAAAAATTTCAGTAATAAGTGCTGTAGGTACTAGAAAATATTATAATAAAATCGGATATATACAAAACGGTCCATATGTAACCAAGTTATTATAACCAAATATTTAATTATCCAATGAATTTAAAAGTTTTTCTAGCAATTGGGTTAAGAAATTCAATTAGAATTTAAATTATAAGGGTAATTGTTAATCCCGTTGATTTGAATTCCTTTATTATTCTTATTATTTCCTTAAATTCTACCATTTAATATATTAGTAATTTGATTTATTTAACCTGACGATAACAATGAAACCTATTACATTATCATCATTATTGATTACCAATTCATAAGTTTTAAAAATCCTACAATTATTTCAACTTTCAGCGATAAATAAAGGTCAATCTATTTCAAAAGAAGCTTTTCCTATCCAAATAAATATCTTATCTATTAATTTCATATATTCTGATATTTCTTGATACTAACAATAGAAAAAGTTGAAAAATCGAATGAAACTCATCTTTTTATTAAAATATGCTTTGTTGCGCAATTCATTTAGATTATCAATTTATCTGTTATAACTAACGATTATCTTACAGTGATACTCTGAAACAAGTTATACAATGATGCTTTTAACATAATCTCCTTGATCATATTCTCAAATCTGATAGCAGTAACATATTCTCCAAACATTCTCTTTATACATGAAAAGACAGTTTCTACAATCCATCTTTTACCATAGCTAACGCTATCCTTCCAATGTTGTAAATTATTTTTCTGCATTTTTACAGACTTGTTTCTCTGGTAGTGATTTGTCTTTTTACAAATAGAATTTTTTCTTACCTTGATTGCAGGTTTAATTCCTCTAAATGACAGTATCTGAAAATTATTGTTATTGTCATACGCACCATCTGCTATAGTCATATCTATTTCCTTATTCTGCTTTATTGTTATATCTTCTATCAGTTCAGGCAGTACTTTTCCATCATGTACTTCTTCACTGGTTACCTGTAATGATAAAATTCTCTTTCGTTTTATATCTACAGCAACATGTATCTTTAGATACCCTCTTTTTACATTCCATTTATGTCTAATCCATTCCCCTCTATTGGTAACTTTAACACCAGTAGCATCAATTGCAATTACAAAATTATCATCATGTGTATTGGATTTATCATCACAAATTTTGATATTTAATTTGTTCATTCTTCGACAGATCCTACTATAATCTGGAATAGATGGTAATGTATCTGATGCATGTTCCCTTATTACACCTTCAGTCTGTCTATAAGGTAAATGAAAATATGCTTTCATATATCCAAGAGATCTGATAAATGAATCTGGATATACGAATTTTCTACCTCTCTTGTATTTATTCATCTTTTCTAATTCAATAGGCCAATTATCAATAACATCAAAATCAAGTAATATTTCACCTCTTCTTACCAGAGATTCATTATATTTGTTCCAGTTCACATATTATGACTACAATGGGTTAGCTAAATGTGTTAGCAAACATGAATTGCGCAAAAAAGCATTAAAATATGAAAAAAATAGGTACAAAGAAAAAGATGAATTATAATGGTATAAATACACGTTGACTTTTAATGTTAAATCAATTATTTTAAGAGATTTATAAAACAAAGATGTAAAACTTTATCTTAGCATATAAATATTTTATATATATAGTACTTTACATTCAAAAGAGATTTTATATCCTCCCAATAAATACAGTTAATTTTTAAGTGAATCTAAATCCTAATGAAATTTAAGAATAAGATCTTTCGAAAGAATTATTTGTTGTATTTATAAGTACTATATTTTTTGAGATGAAGTAAATGAAAGAAAAAATCATAGGTATAGGAACATGGTTAGACAAAGTTGCTGATAGTTTAGTTACTCGTGAAAAGAAATTAGGACGAAGTTTAGATCTAATAAGAGTAGAAAGTGGACTGGGAGCTTCAGGAATACCACATATTGGAAGTATGGGGGATGCAGTGCGTGCGTATGGTATAAGTTTAGCTTTACAAAACCTGGGTTTTAACTCGGAGCTTATTACCTACTCTGATGATATGGATGGATTGAGAAAAATACCTGCTGGATTTCCCTCCTGGCTCGAAGAATATATCGCCAAACCAGTTTCAACTATTCCAGATCCTTTCGGTAAATGTCATAACTCCTATGCTAACCATATGAGCAGCCTATTATCGGATAGTCTAGATAGGGTAGGAATAAAGTATATTTTTAAAAGCGCCTCTGATATTTATAGAAGTGGAATACTTAATAATGAAATAGATTGTATCCTTCAAAATAGTGAATTATTAGGAAAAAAAATTTCTACTCTTGTAGGTCAAGATAAATATATCGATACATTACCTTACTTTCCCATTTGTGAAAATTGTAAAAGACTATATGTTACACATGCTGAAAAATATCTGTCTGTAGAAAGGAAAATTATTTATACATGCTCTGGATCTAAAATAGGAACGAGAGAAATACCAGGATGTGGATATTCAGGAGAATCTCGTATTGATAAAGGTTCTGGAAAACTTGCTTGGAAGGTCGAGTTTGCATCTCGGTGGAAAGCATTGGACATAAGATTTGAAGCTTACGGTAAAGACATTATGGATTCAGTACGAGTAAATGATTGGGTATGTTCATCATTATTAGATTTTCCCCATCCATTACATGTTAAATATGAGATGTTCTTGGATAAAGTCGGAAAGAAAATAAGTAAATCAACAGGAAATGTTCTGACACCTCAGATGTGGTTAAAATATGGAAGTCCAGAATCTATTTTATTATTACTATATAAGAGAATTTCTGGAACTAGACATATTGGCTTGGATGATATTCCGATGCTTATGGATGAATATGATTATTACGAAGACTTGTATTTCAATAAGATAAAGGAACATAATAATTCTAAATTACACAAATACAAAGGGATTTATGAATATATAAATAAACTCAATCCTCCTCCAAAAAGTTCTAAACACGTACCATATCGAATATTGGTACAACAAGCATCTCTTTTTGAGGGAAAAGAACGATCTCATAAAATCTTTCAAAGACTCAAAAAATATGGTTTAGTAGAGGAAAAAACACATGATTTGATAAATAGAATAACCCTTGCGTCAACTTGGAGTGATGACTTAAGTATGGAAGACCGTCTACCTATTTCTATTAATGCTAAAGAAAAAGATGCCCTTGTAGATTTATTAACGGAGTTAAAGAATCTGACAGGAAAGGATAGTCAAAAAATAGCAGATAATATACAGACACGGATTTTTGAAATTTCAAAAAAACATAAAATCGAACCACGTCTTTTCTTTAAGTTACTTTATCAGATTTTAATCAATTCTGACCGTGGACCGAAATTAGGAAATTACCTTGAAGATTTAGGATTACATAGAACTTGTCAAATAATTGAAAAATATATTTGAATAATTAGGTATAATCTTTCATATAATTAGAGATAGATTATATCTATATAACAAGTATGGGTTACTAGGAGATAGTATGACTTTTCAAGAAAAAATG
>JAICHH010000148.1 GCA_025922715.1 Nitrososphaeraceae archaeon | reverse complement strand
GTTATCAGTCCCTTTGCGTTATCAACCGTTATAGAGATTAATAGCCTGTTGAATAAAGGTGGAGACTGATTTCAGCATTAAATTATAGCTATCACTCCTAAAACTCAAAGTTAGGTAAAAATTTATGAAACATTCCTGTGACGGATCAAAGGAATAACTATTTATTATAATAATAACATTTCAATAAAAACTTAAAAAATTGAATACGCTTTTTCTATTTGACATTGAAAAAATCGAATATTTAGAAGTGGCAATCCCAAAACCATATGCAGGGGACAAGGTTATTTGTTTTGTGGTTCAGGGGCGGGCTGTGGCTCAGGTTCAGGTTCAGGGTTTGGAGATGGATCTGGATCAACCACTTCTAGGCTCACTAGATCTAAATTCTCTAACATCATTAATAATTTCACAACATATTTAATATAAGTTTAAAAGTCTGGAACATTTCCTGGTTGGTTAAAATAAATTTTTTATTATTTTTACAACATTGAACAACATTTTAAAATGTTTAAAATTACTACAATTACAATTTTTAGAAACTCTGCTTATATCTACTGTATTCATCAACAGAAATTTAATAAATCTAGATCAAGTTCAATTATCTTTTCAAATCCTTTTTTTTATAAATAATTAACAAAGAAAAAAAATTTCAAAGATTTATTTGTGAAGATGAAGATAATATTTATGTAATTAGATGAGATGATAACAAAGAGATATAATAAAAAAACAGACAAGAAAAAAGTCATGATAATAGAAGATGAAATTGATATTCTTCTCCTATACAAAGACTATTTAAATAATAAGGGCTTTTCGGTGCAAGCTACATCCACTACTGCTAATGAAGCCTTAAATGATTATGAAAACTTTTTTCCAAATCTGCTTATATTGGACTATAACCTTCCAGGAAAACTAAACGGATTAGAAGCAGCCAGACAAATACTCCGAAAATATCCAGATGCTCCAATAATAATAGTAACAGCATATGAAACAGTTAGAAGTGAAATATCAAATGATAAGTTCTTTGCCGGAAGGAATATTACCCTTTTACTTAAACCTATCAAGTTGCAAATGCTAGAATATGCTATCAAAAGCCTTCTAAATAAATAGCGCAATCACTAATACTAGTTTCATATTAAACATACAGATAATGGGTATGATGTTTTTAATACAAACTATAAACTTCTTTTAGTATGAATTTGAATTATCTTTGGTGCCTTTATATTAGGCTTTAAGATTGGATTAAACTTATTACTTAACTAATCTTGTAGAAATTTATATTTTATCTTCATTTTTTGATCCTCAATTACATAGTTAATGATCAAAATTTAATATTTTCTATAATTAAATATTATCTGGAAGTACACAATTAACTATATTCAAGCTTTGGCAAGTTAATATGCTTTGTCATTAGACTTTATAGTTATTGTTTTCAAAAATTCTAGTTGCCTTTGAAAATTTTCGGGCTAGTCTATCTCTTTGGAGGGAAATTTTGCCCAGACATACAATTGATAAAAATTTTATTGGATATTGAAGGTTATGGAAAGAAATATAGAATATGTTAATTCTGACTTAGGTGAAAATTTAGAAATATATATTGATTTTAAAAATGATTTGACTCTTATTGCTCACTTGGTCAATGATTTAGTCATTTATTCTATTCAGAATGAAGAAGTCTTACATAGTAATGTGAAAAATATCGTGTTTTTTAATGAATTGATCAAAAATAGTAACTGGAAAAGGTTTAAGAATTTTTGAAAATAATGAGATTTTATATAAACTGCTCTTAATTCTTTTATCGTTTTAATATTTTTTCTTAATACTAGAAATTAAGTCATAAATATAAAGAGCATAGATTTTATATTTGAAGAAATATTTAACATATAATTTTTTAGAATTATTATTTTTCACTTGATATTCATGAAATACCTATACATTTTTCCTATAGTACTCAGTGATATAAAATAAACAAAAACTTGAGATTTGTGAAGAGGCAAGGTTGAATATTATTTATTGTGTTAGTTTACTATAGCTATTTTATTATATCTATGAAAAAGTAAAAGCAGAGGATTGTTGGAATCACTTTCTATAGAAAATAGGTTCATCAAAATGAGAGGATTTCTATAAAAAGAGGATTATCGATAATCTTTTCTATAATTAAATAATATTATAAATCTTACATAACTATTTTTGCTTTTACCGATGAGTCTGTTAATTCTATAGAATTATCTAAACCAACTATATTAAAAATTGATTTTATATACCCATGAAAAAATACTGACCCTTTTTTTCCCAACCTATGCCTAATCACGATAATCTTCCATCCATCTTGATTTATTTCATCATACGTTCCTAATAATCCGTATCTACAAATAATTTTTTCCAAATATTCAAAAACATTTTCTTGTGCTAATTCTTTTTTCCAAAATAAAATTGTGTCTTTAGGAATTGTTTCTCCTAATTCTAACCCCAGGTTAAAGATCTCCTGGTCATCCATAATATCTAAAAATTTTGTTAAAATTTCTCTATTTATTATCACTAAGTCAATTTTTGATAAAAAACGACTAAAATCTGAGTAATGTTTCAAGATAATATTAACTAGTGCATTAACCGAAATCCCCATTCGTTCTGCTTCTTCGTCTAGTATTTTTGAGACGTATTGTTCTACTCGAAAGGAACGAGTGGAATTAGGCATGATATATAGGTAACGAGCTGTAATATAATTGTGTTATGTTGTGTTATTCTGTGTTTCATTGTATTAAAAAAATGAAAGATGAGAAGTTGTAAACATAGTACTTATAAGACTTATACAAAACTCAAGGAATATGAGTACAACGCCAGAAGTATTGCAAACCGATATTAATGAAAAACATAAAGATCATTGTCCAAATTGTCAAAATCGGAATATTATTTTTGATTCATCAAACGGAGAAATGATTTGTACTTCATGTGGAATGATAATAGAAGACAGATTAGATTCCGCCGGTATCGAGTCTGAACCCATGAAAAATGTCGAAAATAACTTGAGTGTAGGAATGCCACTCTCCTTAGCACATTACGATAAAGGACTTTCAACGACTATTTCTTCGTCTAATGTAGATGCGTTTGGAAGTCAATTAAATACAAGTCAATTGGCTAAAGTTAGGACTATTCGTCATTGGAACAAGATCTCTAGTAACAATCGTAGTTATCATCGAAATCTAAAAAACGCATTTGGTATATTATTAAGGATAAAGGATAAACTCTCATTAAGTGACACACTGATAGAGAAGTCAGCATATTATTATAGAAAAGTTGTGGAAAAAAGAATTACAAAAGGTCGTTCAATTAAAGAGTTCGTAGTGGCTTGTGTATACGTTGCCTGCAGAGAATTGAATATTCCAAGAACTTTGGATGAAATCGGCGATATTGCTAATGCAGATAAAGTTTTTGCAGGCAAATGCTATCGGTTACTATTAAGAAATTTGAAGATTAGACTTCAACCCATAGATTCAACCACATATCTAAGTAAAATTGCAAATAAGGGAGGCATAAGTAAAAAAACACTACATAGAGCAATAGAAATGATGTCTGACATAAAAGAACATCCATTTTCTTCAGGCAAGGACCCAACTGCGTTATCAATAGCAGTTCTCTATGCCGCCTGTCTGGAACAGGGAGAAAACATAAGTCAATCCCAAGTTGCAATTGCCGGAGAAATGAGCGTAGTGACATTAAGAAAAAGATTTTTAGATGTAAAAATGATTTTTCCTCATATACCAAATAATACTATAGAACTGAGAAAACGAAAAAACTAACCATAATTTTTCCCTTCTGTTTTTCATTTTATTAACACAACGACATTACTATCATACAACTATCTAATTGTTTGAATTTGATATAAATGAATCCTATAAAATGGATCT
>JAICHH010000147.1 GCA_025922715.1 Nitrososphaeraceae archaeon | reverse complement strand
TATTTTTATTTCGAGCTATCTCTTTAGCTGCTATCCATGCCTCGTCATAATCATTACCTTTGAGAATAACTTGTGCATTGTATGATCTTACAGCCGCAATCTTTGCTGGAGATGCACTTATTGGCATTACTATTGTACATGGAATCTTTCTAATAGTTGCTGCATAAGCTACACCTTGTGCATGATTCCCTGCAGAAGCAGCTATTATCCCATATTTTATTTCCTCTTCAGAGAGAGAATTTATTTTGTAAAGAGCTCCTCTTACCTTAAACGATCCCGTTTTTTGAAAAGCCTCATTTTTTAAGAAAATATTTGTACCAATTAAATTAGAAAAAGTATTTGATTTATAAAGAGGAGTCTTACCTACAAAATTTTTTAATAATTCTCTACCTTTAATTATTTCATCATACGTAGGTAAGTTTTTTGTTTCTAAATTTAATTCATTATTCATTATTATATCTTAGATTACATATATTAATTGTAATTATAATTTGCTATTTCTTTATACTATTTGTTATATACTATTAGTAAATCTCATCTGTATTAATTTTTATGTCTTCATCAACTTTCTTATTAGTATTAGTTCTTAATTCCTTCAATGAGAATGCTATTTCCTTTAATTTACTAGTTACAATTTCAGTTATCTCTTTGTTAAATTTTTTAGTATCAAGATATGGCTCTCGTTTTCCGGTTTTTTTATTCTTAATAGTTTCAATTTCAAAATATGATATAACTCCTTCCTCTCCTTGCATTAGTCTATTGTAGTCGATTTTAACAGGTATTATGTGATATAATTTAATAATCATATCATTTAATTCTGAAATCAATTGTTCTCTTTTATTTTCACTATCTTGAACTACAGGAAATCGTTTTTCTAGTTTTAAAACTTTCTGTTCAAGATTGTCCATTAAATTACTATTTTCATATATTTTAGTAAATAATTCTTCAAATGATAGGTTATCTAATCCCTGCCTTCGTAATTCCTCTTCTATTATGGCATTTCCTTTGTTAGCAAGTGAAATAAAAGAATCTGATACATCATGATTTAATTTTATCAATTCTTTCTGAATGTTTATAACTTCTTTATCTAATTTGTAATAATGCAAAGCATGAAATTGTATTCCAAAATATCCATATATGTAAAATTTATCAACATTACATGTTATTTGAAAATATAATCTATACAAATCTTCGGTTTTAGAATCTGAAATATCTGTAAAAGCCCAATCTTTAAGACTTTGTAAAATTCGTCTGAATTCATTTGTAATTTCTGTGAGATCAAAAGTTTCTGCATTTGTTATTGTCCCATCTCCTAACATTACATCAACTTTCTTCATTTGCAATTTTGGCTTTAAAAAATTAAAGAATTCTTCATCAATGGTTTTAACAGTTTCATTAACCCTTATAACGAAATAATCGCTATCTTTCAGAGGTAATCTCATGTTATCAAATTATAATTTTCAATACATATAGATTTGTAATAGTGTGTAATAATTATTAATTTTATTGCTAATTTAACTAAAAATTTATTATTCTATATGTTATAAATTGCTAAAAAAAACAAAACTAAAATATTAATAAATCTAAATGAAGCTATGCCAACAGCATATATTTTAGTTAATTGTACATTAGGTTCTGAGGAAAAAATTATCAGTGAATTAACAAATTTGCCAGATGTCAAAGAGGTAAGGGGAACTTATGGAGTTCATGATGTTTTCGTAAAGGTTAGATCTAATGATACAGAATCTATGAATAATACTATAACAAACAAAATAAGAAAAGTGCCAGGCATTACATCTACTGTTACTCTTGTAGTAATAGAGGAACAAGGCGGAAAAGAAAGCCTTTAATTTTGTTTTATAGCGCTTTAGTTCTTTTATCTTCTTCTTTTATCTTCTTTATTTGATAAATTATAAGTATAGTACTGATAGAAATTATCGACCATCCAATTCCTCCAACTATAATATGATGAGTATATATCGGAAGTAAAAATGAGAGCAATGCTGTAGCTGCACCCAACCACCAACTAATTATTAAGATTTGAAGATTGATCCTTAGTACCAATTCAAATCATCCTCTTAGATCCTCATCAAATCCCTTGAAATAGCCAAGTGTTTTACCACATTTTGTGCATTTGTTATATTCGCTAAAATCAAAATCATTATACACTCTAAAGGAAAAGGAATCGTCATGCGAACAAAATATTCTTCTAAATATTTGTATTATGCTTTCCAATAATACGATATTTCTAAATTCTATGATATAATATAAATTAATGCCGTCGGTGAGATTTGAGCTCACGACAGCTCGGTCTTCAGCTTCACCCTTGAATAATTATATATAATCAATCAAGTCGAGTGCTCTCCCAGGCTGAGCTACGACGGCATTGAATATTCATTTAAATTGACTCAATATATATTCTATTTTGTAGGTATTGCTATTGCTAATTAATAAAAAATATTCATAAAAAAAATATGTAATTTTTTACATAATCAATCTAACATAACTATTTTTCTAAAACTAAATAAAGATTAAAAATAATTTTCTAGGAGAAATCATAATGAATAATTCTCCTAATCCTAAACCCAATCAGCTCATCGAAACTGCTGAAGAGAGAAAACAACGATTTCTCTTGGAATTTGATCAACCTTTTAAATGTGACAAATGCAATGAAAGGTTCAAGAAGAAGAAATATCTAAGAGAGCATAAAGCTGAAGTACATTCTTACTAATTAATTAGTTAGTTAAAGTATAGGATATTATTTCTCTGAATCCAGATTTAGTTATATATGAAAATATATACTAAAACCGGAGACAAGGGTTTAACAGGACTTATTGATGGAAAAAGAATTCCAAAGAGTGATATTAGAATAATTGCCTACGGCTCAATAGATGAACTGAATTCATATATCGGTTTATCAATATCTCTTTTGTCACAGAATAAAACTAATAATAATAACAATAATCAATCTTTTTCCGATATTATAATTACGCTTAATAGAATTCAAAATGAGTTATTCATTATAGGCTCTGATTTAGCTGATCCAGACCTTTCAAAGTCTACTTCTTTAAGAGTTCAATCTACTATGATTACAGTATTGGAAAATGATATAGATAACTATCAAAAAGAATTATCTCCTATTACCTATTTTATTCTACCAGGTGGTTCTGTTGAATCCTCTACTCTCCATATTGCTAGAAGCATCACACGAAGAGCAGAAACCAACGTTTCAAAATTATTGTTGAAAGATATAATTAACAATCTGGTTCTCATATATTTGAATAGACTTTCGGATCTGCTTTTTGTACTAAGTAGAACAGTAAATCAAAGACTCCAAATATTGGATATAGCATGGAAATCTTAAATAATTTATTGAATAAAAAAGGGAAAGTAGTGTCTTTAAATGGGACAAATACAAAATGTCGTAATAATAATCATTATAACTGTAATGTTAGCTATTGTTACGTCAGGCTTAGCATATCTATTTGATTTGTATCTAAATCCATTTATTATCATGGCAGTGACATATTTCCATTTACTAAATTTAGAAATCTTTCCTATAATCTTGTCTGTCTTACCTCTATTTTTTATTATTATACTATAATAATAATAATAATAGATATGAATAATTTTAATTTAATTGATATATAATTATATGAATGTAAATGAATGATTATAAATTCAGTAATCTTATAGACTATATTCTTAAGTTAAAAAATATTAAAAGAACAGGATGGATATCCAAAGCCAAAATTCTAAAAGCTGAATCGGTTGCAGACCACAGCTATTCATTAACTGCTTTGTCAATGGTTTTTTCTGATTTATTAGGTCTTGATACGGAAAAAGTAATGAAACTGTGCATAATACATGACTTGGCAGAATCCATAATAGGAGATTATATGCCCGAAGAAATTTCTGTTTTAGAAAAACATGTCAAAGAAGATAATGCAATGAAAGTAATAATATCTTCTTTTCCAAGT
>JAICHH010000146.1 GCA_025922715.1 Nitrososphaeraceae archaeon | reverse complement strand
TTTCTATGCTAATGGAAATGATGATACTTTAGGAAATAATAATGTTAAAAATAATATATTAGATCAATTTACAATTTCTAAAACAAATTGATTTATTAATTAATCTGTTATTATAGAATAGTGTTATTATCTGTACAATTAATAGAAAAGTAAAAATTCAATTATTGTTTAAATAATTGTTCTGCCTTATCTAAATTTGTTTTTATATTGTTATGTAAAGTAGTGATTTCTTCGATAGGCTTTTTATCATCAATTGCACCTGCAAAATCTTCTCTTATCATTATTTCTGTTTCTTCCATCAGATCTTGATCTAATTCTTTCAGAGGGTCTTCAATATATTCATAATTGTCGATATATGCTATATCTACCAAGTCAGATGCACCGGTATAATTTCCTGCATTTAATTCTGTTATTGATTTTTGTAACAAATTCTTGATATTAGATAAAATTATTAATGGATCATTTTCTTCATTTTCTACTTGTGCCTTAATATGATATGAGGGCATAATCGCAACAACAACTACTAATAAAATTATAGAACTTAAAGTATAGAATACTTGTTTTGAACTTATCATCTATTTTCTTACTTAAAATCTAACTATATAAATCATTAATTGTTTCTCACTTTTGAAAATCACAATTGGGCCAGTTACTTTTTTTTTACTTTAAAATAGATCCTTTTAATTTTTCTGAGGTAAATATTCTTCAGAGTATGTGCAACCTTACGTTCAGCTAAAACAGTTGTTATAAAATTCATTTGTCAAATTAATTAATTATTATTATTTTACAGGATCCACTAGATGAAAGATTACAGTGCTGATAAGTTCGAACCTAGCCGATACACAAGAAGACATAGATTAGAAGATTTTCATATTGTCAGGTTCAGTTAATAATATATAATTAATAAATATCAAAAAAAATAGCTAAAAAAATAAATCATGAAGGTACAAGTGTATTTCTTTAAAGAACCTGAAGTCGAAATGATAATTAAAAATAATAGAATTAGTAACCAAGCACTATTTACTCTATATGATCTAGTATGGGAATCAGAATTCAAAAATATCTTAAACCCCGGGAGAATTTGGCTTAAATTTAAAGACGAGGATAAGCCTTTTGGAATACCTCTTAGGGAAAAGAAATCTCATAATAAAATAGATCTTGGAGATATTATTCAGATAGCTGATGATTACTATATTGTTGATACTGTTGGAGTAAGAAAAATAACAATAATTAAGAATTGATTTTATTAATTTGGCGATGAAATCTTGTAAGTGAGTTTTCTATTATGTTAAGGCTCATATTTAAAATAAAGTCTAATTTATTATAAATTTTCTATTAACAGGTCAATTATTGATAGAATCTAAAATATTTCAAATCTACATTACATTAAGTAATAATTCACTAAATTTAATAATAGATATGTCATGAGTATGTTAATTTATGAAAATATACTTAGCTACAAATATTCTATTTTAACCACATGTGTTGTTAAAATTTGTCAGAACCCGAACAACTACCTTTATTGTTACGTGTTCTTCGTATTTGTATTTTGATGTTCTTAGTCTAAGAAATACGTCTTATGCATTGGAATTATTAATACATGGAAAAGTGTGTTGTAAGATCATATAATACTATCAAATCTAAAATTATGTATACAAAATAAAATAATATATTAGTAGTAGGATGTCTATAATAATTATGAGATGTATGATAATCAAAATGATAAGATTTTTGTAAAACTTTTTGATGGTAAAACTTTACATGGATGGAAGATGGTTGGCAAGGGTAATTTTATTATCATCGAAAGAGAAAAGGCATTACTAACACATGGTGGAATGGGATTATTGTGGTATTACAAAAAGAAATTTAAAGATTTTATATTATCTCTTGAATGGAAAGTTTCAAACAGAAGTGACAATTCTGGAGTATTTGTAAGATTTCCTAATCCTTTTACTGATCTAAATATAGCAATTGAGTATGGATATGAGATTCAAATTGATGATATTGGTTCACCTGATGGTAATCCCATCCACAGGACTGGAGCAATCTATAATTATAAAGGTCCATCACCAAAAACGAAATCCTTGTCAAAGCAATTAGCAGTAGGAAGATGGAATACTTTTGAAATCATTGTAATACAACAATCCTATTCGGTAACTTTGAATAAAGACAAAGTAGTAACAAATTTTATCGGAAATAGATCTTTAGAAGGATTTATAGGATTACAAAATCATGATGATAGATCTAAAGTATATTTTAGAAATATCATGATTAAGGAAATAAAAATCTAAAGACGTCTTTATAATCGAAGGAAATTAAGATATAGGCTAAATGTATTGGAATATTGATAATTTTTATGAGATAGAACTTTATTATAATAGATTTAAACCATTATTATTCTACTGTGCTAGTTATACCAAAGCTATGATGATCTACAAATTTAAATTTTGATATTATACTTATAGTGGTAGGAGAAATAAAATAGAAAAATGTCTATACTTTCAAAAACTCTTAAATTACGAACTCCTTTTAATATAATTTGTCGCACTTTAAAGGAGACACGGTTAAAAATTCTTTTTCCTGAATTTTTTATAGGTGTAGAAAGAAAAGTTATAAGATATAATAAAAAAAGAAATCACCTTTAACAGGACAACTCAAAGAAAACAGATTGAAATTATTGACATTCAATACTTTCAAATAGGTATATTGAATATGGTACACCAGTCGTTTATATTATAAAGTTAAAATGGCCCAGCTAATAACAAATTGGTTGAGTAATATTTTAAGCTGAATGTGTGGAATTTGAACCCTTCTATAAAGTGGTACAAGTTACTTTCTAAATTTCTATCATTAAATTTTGTAAATGATGATTTCAGAGAGAAAAGAAATAAAACAACATATACAATAGTAAAATACGCAAGTATTTCATATATTAACAAAGATGTATGACAAAGTATTCTTACCAAATTTGGAATATTCTACTATAAGAAAATAGTAAGAATGTTATTATATCATTAATTTTATATTATTTTGTTTTATGTTCTCAATGAATACGGGTTTTCATTTTCGAATATCATTATTTGTAATGATTTTAATATTATTTGTATTCCAGGTCAACAATGATTTAGATGTTAATTCACAATATTTTATAAATATCAATGCAATCGAAGTTGTTGAAGATAAGGATGGGTTTTTTACATTCGATCCTAATGAATACTTTGAAGAGGATAATGTACCACAAATTAGTAACAATAATATTCAGCTTAAACAATCAGAGAATAAAATCAATAATACTAATAATACTAATAATACTAATAATACTAATAATAATACTAAAGTAGAGATAGCGAACAGAAATGAGAATGATGATACAAATAATACTAATAATAAAAGTACAAATGCTATCAATCAATCAACTTACATATCAAATCATACGTCTCAAGATTTTAATTTTGTAGCCGTTGGAGACTGGGATTGTACGTCCGAAACTGACGATACTGTAGAAAATATAATAAAGCAAAATCCAGAGTTAGTGTTAGCATTGGGAGATCTTTCATATAATGGTAAAGCTAAATGTTGGCTAGAACTAATTGAACCATTTGCAGAGAAAACCAAAATCGTAATAGGAAATCATGAAGTTGATTCCTCAAAGTTATTACGGGATTATATGGAATATTTTGGATTAGAAGAACAGTATGACTCCTTTAATTATGAAAATATTCATTTTTTAGCATTATCTGCTGAAATCCCATTTGAAGAAGATTCCAGACAATATGAATTTGTAGTTGATGATCTTGCAAGATATTCTAACGATACATCAATAGACTGGATTATAGTATTCTATCATAACCAAGTATATAGCTCTGCTTCAAGTCCAGAAGATGAAGAAGATTTTAGAGAAGTTTATCATCCTCTTTTTGATAAATATAGAGTTGATTTGGCCTTACAAGGACATCTTCATGCTTATGAAAGAACTTATCCTATTTCTTTCAATGATGATGACGAAAATGAACCCATCATAAGAGACACAAATCTCAATACTTACATTAATCCAAATGCAACAACATTCTTAACTGCTGGTACTGGTGGAGCTCACGATATGGAATTATCATCATTGGAAGATTTTTCAGCAGCAGGTGTAGATGGCAAATTTGGTATATTG
>JAICHH010000145.1 GCA_025922715.1 Nitrososphaeraceae archaeon | reverse complement strand
CTATGATAATGAATTGAATCCATTAGTAAATAAAAAATTATAAAAAAGTAATTATTATATAAAAATAAATTAAAAATTATAATATTATATTATAATATATTAAAAATAATATTATTTTTATCTAATAATTATAAAAATAATTTTAGTGAAAAATAGTTTAATAATGACCAAATCATTTATAACTATAAAATGACCAAATTAAATATCTGAAAACTTGTATTTTATGTGGAAAAATCATAGAAAAGGATATATCCTTTAGTTATAGCAAATTTATAAATAATTCGAATTATGAATTTATTTTTGACAAAGAAAATTGTTTTCTTCAATTTAAAAGATTAGCTAGTGTTTATGGAGAAACATTTGAAATCGATGCTTTATATTCTTCAGGCATTTGCCTCCTACTCAATTAACTAACTAACTAATTGTAGTTTTGCGAATACTTTAAAGCAGAGAAAATAGCATCAGTATATAATTCTGCTATTGAATAATCAAAAAGAAAATCCTAGTATGCATACAAAAGAGAAAGAACAACAAGAACAATTAGCGTTAAAATGTTCTCTATGCGGAAAAAAGTTATTTGCTAAAGAATCTAGTGATATTATAATCGAAACAATATCGGGTTCAAAATACTATTTCGATGGTCCTCAATGTGCTATGATGTTTAAGAGATTAAATCATGTCTATGGTGCAAATCTCAAAAACTTTATGGGTACATCGTCACAATTTATTGCTGATCCATTCTGGGATAGAACAATTCCAACGGTTGAGGAAATTAAAGAAATTAATCAAGAAATAGACAAACCTGATATTAGGGTTATTAATAGTCCAGAAGAGGCTTTAAAAACTTGCATGCAATTAATTAATAATACCAAAAATGAAATTTTATTATTATTCTCTTCAGCAAATGCATTTTATAGACGAATTGTAAAGGCAGATGGATTAGATGTTATAAGAGAAATATTTCAATCTGATCTAAAAATTAAAATCCGAATTCTTACACCATTTGATGAAAAAATTAGTAGTTTTGTTGATAATTTAAAGAATTCTTTGAAAATGGATATTAAATATTTAGCCGAACCACTTCAATTAAAAGTTACTATTCTTGTGGTAGATAGAAATCATTCTATGGCTGTGGAATTAGTAAATGATAATGTTGAAAACTCTATAGATGCTATAGGGCTATCTACATATTCAAACAGCAAATCAACGGTATTATATTATGTTTCGATTTTTGAGAGTTTATGGAAACAAGCAGATATCTATAAAAAAGCAGAAGATCTCTATGACCAACTTAAATATAAAAATGAAACACAAAGACAGTTTCTCAATATAGCTGCACATGAATTACGAAATCCTATTCAACCTATTTTGGGCTTAGCCGAAGTAATGCTTTCTAATAAAAATTTAAATGTAATACAACAAGAAGAATTACTAAGAATAATAGTTAATAACGCAAAAAAGTTACAATTCCTCACAAATAATCTTTTAGATGTAGCACGAATAGATGAAAATCTTTTCTCATTGGATTTACAGGAGTTAGATATAGTGCAATTGGCAAATGATGTCATAAATGAAATGAAGAATCAAATTACTGATAAAAAAATCAAAATAATTCTTAAATGCAGTGACGATTCCCTATATGTGAGTGGAGATAAAATTAGGTTAAATCAAGTTTTACTAAATCTTATAAATAATTCAATTAAATATTCAAATGAAGGTGATATTATAGTATCGATTAATAAAAGTAGTAATAGCCATGAAAATAGTACAAGTAATGAAAATAACAGTAAATTTGCTCTGGTTCAAATTATAGACAAAGGTTTGGGGATATCTCCAACTATAATTCAAAAGCTATTTTCGAAATTTACAAAAGGATCCAAAATGGGAACTGGTCTGGGATTGTTTATTTGTAAAAACATTGTTGAGGGGCATGGAGGAAAAATTTGGGCTAAGAATAATCAAGATAAAGGTTCAACATTTAGCTTTACGATTCCTATTAAAACCAAATAATAATAACTTTTTTTTATCTATTTGTAATATTTTTTTATCTTTTATTGTATCTCTTTTTTATGCTATAAATTTCGATAGATGTTCTAGTGTTCTATAAATAAATATTTTTATATGTTGATTAAATATTTTCTTCTATAGCAGTACATGGAAAAAAAGAAGAGAATACTGATCGTTGATGATGAACCAGGAACTACGCTTCCTTTTAAATTAGGTTTAGAAAATTATGGCTTTCAAGTTGATACTTATAATGATCCTAAACTAGCATTACATCATTTTCATAGCGGTTGTTATGATTTAGCTCTTATTGATGTTAGAATGGAAGGAATGAATGGTTTTGAATTAGTTCAGGAATTAAAAAAGATCGAGAAAAATTTGAAAGTTTGTTTTATAACTTCTTTTAAAGCATATTATGACTCTTTATTAGAAGAATATCCTAATATGGATCATAAATGTTTCATACAGAAACCGATCTCAATTGAGGAATTATTAAAACATATACAGAATGTTCTGTCTTGATAATAAATAAATAAATAAATAAATAAATAAATAAATAAATAAAAATTGAGATATTCTGATGATAATAATGATGTTGATGATGATTGTGTTAATATAAGCAAGATTCTATTGTAATTAGAATGACAAAGTGCATAGCATTTCATTCCTATAAAGGAGGAACTGGTAAAACAACAATTGCAGCCAATTTTGGCGCTTTATTAGCAAAAAAAGGTTATAATGTATATTTACTAGACCTTGATGTTTATGCTCCTAGCCTTGGGTCATATTTTGATATTTATGAGCCAAAAAAATGGATTAATGATTTTCTTCTTGGAAATGCTTCAGTTGATGATGTATGTATGGATATTACCAGGAGACTTTCAGATGATATAAAAGGGAAATTGAACGTAGGATTTGCTAATTCAAGCAAAGAAGAGATTTACAAACTTGAGGGTAATGTGTCAAAACAAAGTTCACAGATGCAACTTCTTAGAAACTTTATTCTTTTAAGAGAAGAACTTTTTGTAAAGAAAAATGCAGATTTTGTAATAATTGATACAAGTCCAGGAATTAGATATTGGTCAATTAATACTCTTGCTGTTTCAGATATAGTTGTATTAACTCTAAAAATGGGTGATCTTGATATTGAAGGTACAAAAAAAATGGCCCAAGAGATTTATGGTGCATTTACCAAATTTGGAACATTATGCTATTTATTATTAAATCGTGGACCTGGTTACTGTTCAATTCCAGACTCTCAACATAATCCAGTTACTGTTACTATAGGAAAACATAATGGTAATCCAATACAATATGATTCACTTGAAGATTTATCAAATACCATTGATATTGGTGTCATTTCAGAAATACCTTGTTATTGTGATATTCAATTTAGCAAAAAAGAATTTCTTACTGGACTAAACTATCCAGAACACCCTTTTACTAAGAAACTATTAAATCTTGCAAATAAACTAGAAACAAATGGAACTTATAACCAACAATAATAACAATTATAAGAATTATTCTAAAAAAATTTAATTTAATTTTTATCCTTTTTTGGAAGCATAGTGCCAACAAGGTTATATACTTTAACCTGGAATAGACCTTATGCAAAAAATCCATTCTACTTCAAACAGCATAAATGGACTGTTAGATAACATTGATATTTCAAAAATTAAACCGTTTAGATATTCCTACAGAAGAAATGTCAATGAAGATCTACATGAATTATGCTATTCTATAAAGGAAAAAGGACTTTTACATCCTATTATTGTTAGAATGATTGAAGATGGGGAAGGATATGAAATAGTTGCAGGTACCAGAAGATATAATGCTTGTAAAATGCTTGGCTGGAGAAAAATTCTTTCTCATGTAGTAGAACTAGATGATAAAGATGCATTCGAGGTATCATTAATAGAAAATATTCATTCTAAAAATCTTAACCCTATAGAAGAAGCACGTGCATTCCAGGATTATGTTATCAATTATGGCTGGGGAGGAATATCTGATTTAGCCACTAGATTAGGAAAAAGTGTCAGTTATGTAGATAAGCGAATAAGATTACTTGATCTACCAGCAGATGTTGTCGAATCGCTTTCTGTAGGTAGTTTAAGTGTAAGTATTGGAGATGAATTGCTTCCTTTAAAAGAAAAAGAACAACAATCATTGTT
>JAICHH010000144.1 GCA_025922715.1 Nitrososphaeraceae archaeon | reverse complement strand
CAGATGCTACTCCCTTCCCTTCTCGAATATATTTTAATAAAGATAATAAAGTTTGGTTTGTGACATAACTTTCATCATCCATATGAAATATCCAAAATTTTTTAGTATTTTCGCCTTTGTTTCTCCTATATTCTACTGCATATTGGAGGGCTCTGGCCTTTTTAATTGCATTTGTTTTATAACCTCTCTTTACAACTATTATTTCAGAGTTTTGTAACCGGTTAAAATTCGTTTGATCATTTTCATCCTCTGTAACTATTGAAATTTTATAATTATTATAATTGACTCTTTTTGATGCTGATATAATGGATCGAATTCCTCTTTCTACCACTTTGGTTTTGGTTGCGGAACGAGTTGTAATTTGAAAAATTATAATGGGATCATTATATATTCTACGAAGATCTTTTTCTATCAAAACCCTTCTATTTCTTACAAACCTAAATAAGGTTAAAAACGCTACAGGAATTGTAGAAAACCAAAACGTTAATAGAATAATATATAGCGTATAATTTAATATCTCCAATACCACTTCTGTAATTTACCCTATAATAAAATTTTCACTATATTTGTCGTTTTAATTACTATAATAATTGGTATTATAGTTGTATTTCCCTTTTTTCCAAAAATATTACTAAAAGAAAAAATGTATATGTAGTCATTTCAAATTATTTGACGTGAATAGTAATTTGCCGGGCAGTAGTGTTAGTAGTGAAGGAGGTGCAGGTGGAGGCGCCAATAAAGGCGGAGGTGGAAGTAGTAGTTCAGGAGGATCCTCTGGGCCTGGCGGTGGTGGAGTACCTGATAACAACGCTTCCCTTAAAGTACTAGAGGCTTACACACGTGATGTAGGTCGTGGCATTGCTCGAATTGATTATGATACTATGGATTCTTTAGCTGTTTCTACTGGTGATGTTATAGAAATCAGGGGAAAACGCAGAACTACTGCAAAATGTCTACCACTTTATCCTTCAGACGAAGGAAAAGGCATTATAAGAATTGATGGTCTTGTACGAAATAATTCTGGAATTGCTATCGGTGATAATGTTATAGTAAGAAAGATAAAAGCAGTTCCAGCCGAAAAAGCAATAGTAGCTCCTCTTGAAGCTATTCCTCCAATAGATGAACGTTATCTTGCTGACGCACTAGAAAGTGTTCCAATTATTAAGGGAGATAATGTCATGGTTCCATATTTTGGAGGACGTTTAACATTTCAAGTTATTGGTGTTTCACCTGCAAATGCAGATGCTGTACTTGTTACACAAAAAACTATATTCCATATAGCAGAAAAAGGGGAAACCCTCAGAGGAGTACCTCAAGTTACATACGAAGACATTGGAGGTTTAAGAGAAGAGATACAAAAAGTACGAGAAATGATTGAACTTCCATTAAGACACCCAGAAATATTTGAGAAACTTGGAATAGAAGCTCCAAAAGGTGTACTATTACATGGACCACCTGGAACAGGCAAGACACTGTTAGCAAAAGCAGTTGCCAATGAAAGCAACTCTCATTTCATCAGTATCTCTGGTCCAGAAATCATGAGCAAATTCTACGGTGAATCTGAAGCTCGTCTTAGGGAAATATTCAAAGAAGCAAAAGAGAAGGCTCCTTCTATAATGTTTGTTGACGAGATAGATTCTATTGCTCCAAAAAGAGAGGAAGTAACAGGAGAGGTAGAAAGAAGGGTAGTATCACAATTGTTATCATTAATGGATGGTCTTGAAGCAAGAGGTAAAGTTATAGTAATAGCAGCCACAAACAGGCCAAATGCACTAGACCAGGCACTAAGACGCCCGGGAAGGTTTGATAGAGAGATAGAGATAAAGGTTCCAGACAAACGAGGTAGACTTGAGATTTTACAAATCCATACTCGTAACATGCCACTTGATACAGATGTAGACCAGGACAAGATTGCAGCAATAACTCATGGATTTGTTGGAGCTGATCTGGAATATCTATGCAAAGAAGCAGCAATGAAATGTCTTAGGCGTCTTCTTCCACAACTTAATCTAGAAGACGAAAAACTAGCACCAGATGTACTTAACAAACTAATCATAACCATGAGTGATTTTGAACATGCTATAAAAGATGTATTGCCATCAGCTATGAGGGAAGTTTATCTAGAACCACCAGACGTACATTGGTCAGAAATAGGCGGTCTAGAAGAAGTTAAACATGAACTACAGGAAGCAGTGGAATGGCCTATGCGTTTTCCAGACATGTACAATAAACTTGGACATACAATACCAAAAGGTGTACTGTTACATGGTCCATCTGGAACAGGCAAGACAATGTTAGCTAAAGCAGTTGCAACAGAATCAGAAGCCAACTTTATCAGTGTTAAAGGCCCAGAACTTTTGTCAAAATGGGTAGGAGAATCTGAAAAAGGTATACGTGAAATCTTTAGACGTGCAAGACAGGCTTCACCCTGTGTTATATTCTTTGATGAAGTAGATTCTATAGCTCCTATCAGAGGACTAGAAGGAGCTGGTCATGCAAGCACAGAGAGAATGGTTTCCCAATTACTAACCGAAATGGATGGAATTCAAGCTCTATCTGGTGTTGTAGTTCTTGCTGCTACCAATCGTGCAGATATGATTGATCCTGCATTACTGAGACCAGGTAGATTTGATAAGATAGTTTATGTTCCGAATCCAGATGTCAAGACAAGAGAGAGAATATTGGATCTTAATATACAAGGAAAACCTGTCAGCAATGATCTGGACCTAAAACGTATAGCAGAAATTACCGATAGCTTTAGTGGAGCAGATGTTGCAGCTGTTGTAAATACTGCCATATCTCTTGTACTACATGAATATATCGCAAAATATCCTACACCAGAAGAAGCCTCAAAACATGCTATGGAAGCAAAAGTAACAATGCATCACTTTGAGAATGCAGTAAAAAAGGTAAAGAATCAGAGAGAGATGAAACCTGGAACAAAGAGTGGACTAGTGCAGTATAGATAACAATTAAGCGACTTTAATGTTAATTCCATATTTGGTTTCTGGAAAAGAAAATATTTTTTTAAAAAAAAGAATTTCAAACCGTGCATCCAAAATCTCTCTCTCTGCTAATATAGATGGTTTTTTTATCACTGTACCAAAGAAAATGGGAAACCATTGTTTAACAAAATTTTTAGACCAAAATAAGTTATGGATATCTAAAAATTATTATCGATACAAAAAAAATAATGTTGATTATGCACAAAAATATGAAGGAAAATATCTTATATTCACTGGTAGGAAATTTTATCTTAATATTATTAAGTCAGATGTTGAAACAGTAATTTTTTCTAAATCATTAAAAAAAATCACATTTCATGTAAGTAATAAAAGAAACTATAAAACTAATATCAAAGACTGGTATAGAAAACAAACAAATCATATAATAAATAGTAGACTTCCAGAACTTAATAAACACATGAAAGTTGATTATAATAACGTAAGAATAAAGGATAATTTGACTGTATGGGGAAGCTGTTCTAGTAAGAATAATCTAAATTTTAGTCTTTATCTAAGTGCATTTCCAATTGAAATAATTGATTATATCTTAATTCATGAACTAGCTCATATTAGTGAATTTAATCATTCTACAGATTTTTGGAACATAGTAAAAAAATATGATCCTCAATATAAGAATCATATTGAATATATTAGGAACCATAGTGATTACGTACATATTTAATGAAAATTAGAAGTATACTCTGATTTTAAGAGTATTGTTTGGTTGTTCCTCTTCTATATCCATGAGTAAATTCCGAATCATAGACCTTTGAAAACTGATAACTTGAGGGTTCAACAACATCTCCTACTATTATTAGAGCAGTTTTTATTATTTTTTCTTTTAATGTTTTTTGTGTTATATCTTCTAAAGTTCCCCTCAATATTTTTTCTTCTTTCCAAGTAGCTTTATAAATAATTACAACAGGAGTTTTCATGGTATATGTTCCTCCTTTGAGTAATTCATCTACTACTTTCTCTATTAAATGAACGCTTAAATAAAATACCATTGTAGCACCATGTTTTGCTAATTCAGAGATTTTTTCTCTGTCAGGTACTGGAGTTCTAAATTCAGCCCTCGTTATGATAACGGTTTGGGTTATACCAGGTAATGTTAATTCTAGGTTAATGGATGATGCTGCTCCAAGTATTGCAGTAATTCCAGGAATTACTTTACATCTAATACCTTCTTTCTCTAATTT
>JAICHH010000143.1 GCA_025922715.1 Nitrososphaeraceae archaeon | reverse complement strand
TCAATTTTCTTTTTTTCATCAAGTATTTTATGTATCGCATTTCTTACTGAAATATCATTATCAATATCCATTGATAAAACTTCTAAAGGAAGATTCTCTTTATTTGCAATTTTTTCAATATTATCGCTCTTAAAGGTATCTCGCATTGTAGCATACGTGTAAAATCCATTTTTCGCTAATAACAAAGAGGTTTCAAGCCCTATACCAGACGAACTACCAGTTACTACTGCAATACTTTGCTTTTCCATTCTAACCTTAGGCAATTACAAAATACGCAAAATATAATTCTATAGTTTACGATAACAATAAATTTATAGTAATTATTTTTCTTTTTTTAAATATTTCTAATTTATTATTAGTAGTAGTAATTAGATACATAGAGTACAATTGGTCATTATTTAATATACGAATTTATAACAATATTGATATGATTTATTTTTTAAATTAATAAAAATAATTTTTATTGTCATTTATTTTATTGTCATTTAATAAAACATGTATATTCTATTTACAGCCTAACTGTTATTACATCCGATTAAATCTAATAGATTATAGATAGATTCCCTCCTTTTTCTTGTTACTTTTATTTTATACAATCTCAATTACCTGGATTCTATTTATCTCGGCTAACTGACAAGCAGATCTAAATACTGATAAAATTATCAAGTAGGTAGCTAATTAAATGAAAAGTATTAACACATTGTATAGTTTAATGAGAATGAGATAATAGTAAAATGAATAATGACAGCAATAAAAAAGTTGCAGTAGTAACTGGTAGTTCGTCTGGTATAGGGCTTGAAACCTCTTTGTTATTAGCGAAAAATGGATTTTACACGTATGTAACAATGCGTAATCTTGATAAATCTAAAGCAATTACTAACTTAAAACAAAAAGAAAAATTATCCTTGGAAATTTTACAGCTTGATGTCACTGCTGACGAATCTGTTAAAGAAACAATTAATAAAATAACAAATGAACAAGAAAGAATAGATGTTTTAGTTAATAATGCAGGATATGCATTAGTAGGACCATTTGAAGAGCTTTCTATTGAAGAATTCAAAGAACAATATGAAACTAATGTATTTGGTGTTATAAGAGTTACACAAGCAGTATTACCAATAATGAGAAGACAAAGACATGGTACAATAGTAAATATAAGCTCAATAGCTGGTAAAATAGGGTTTCCTCTTACTTCTGCTTATGTAAGTTCAAAGTTTGCTTTAGAAGGGTTATCTGAATCTATGGCTTATGAGATAGAGCAATTCGGAATAAAGGTTATACTTATAGAACCTGGTGTAATTAAAACTAATTTTGATAATAATTTAAAAATAGGAAAAAAGGTCACTATTGGTCATAATACGCCATATGCAGAAATGACACAAAAGAGGATTTCAGGATTTAAGCCTAGATTTGAAAGTGGTTCTCCTCCAATAGAAGTAGCAAAGGTCATTTTAAAAGCAATTACATCAGAAAATCCATCAGAATTAAGATATCCGGTAGGTAATGATGCTTTTAAGCTGATGAAATTAAAAGACAATATACCTGATAAAGAGTTTAGAAAATTAGTAATAAAAAGCGTTCTACAGTATCAACAATAACAATACCCATTACTTAATATCCAAAAAAAGGACCATATTTTATAAGATTAGACAATCATTTATAATATTATTCATTTGGATAATAATTATTCAAATAATGTTGAATCATATAATATTATTTTTAATTTTTTTATTTCTAAATCCTGTATTTTAAAATATAGGTTTTTTAAGAACTTCCTTTTTGTTTACTGGGATCATAGAGAACTTTATTCTTATTTGCAGCAACTTTATCCATTACTGGTTCTCTATCATTAAGTGTTATTTTCATGGATAATTCTTCACCTATACTAGTATTGCCCGAAAATGATGGGCTATGATCTTGTTGATTTCTCTCCTTTAATTCATCATTTACCAAATTTTTTATTTGACTTGCAGTAACAATCACTTTTTCTGGTTCTTTTTTTGTATTAATTTTTAATTTTTGTTTAGATGCTAATGAAGATTGGTGTTGTCGTTGTTTTTTCTTTTTTGTTCCTGTTGATTTATTTTGAACCGATTTTTTTATTTTCTTTGTTATTGATTTTGCTACATCTCTTGCTACTGGAAAGGAAACACCTGATCTACTTACAGTTTGAGTAAGCTTATCTGTATCAAATTTCTCCTCTCTTCCACTTGATCTCTTTAAAACTATATCTTCTTTAATTTTCAAATTTGATTTACTGGTTTTTTTAGGTTTAGGTTTATTCGAAATGTTTTTAGATTTTAAATTAGAAGATTTAGTTTTCTTTAGTACTTGTTTCTTTTTATTTTTGGTATCATTTTTAATTTTTTTTTCTTTGCTGTTTTGTTTAGACGTTTTTTTTATCATCTTATATTATTACTATATATAATAATCAATACAAATTTAAGTATTTTTAAAACTTCCTTAATTTATATTAATTTAACTCATTTAATATATTACTAAATATAACGTCTTAATTTAGGATAAATTAACCTTAATCTCATAAAGTAATAACAGATGCAATAGAACCTGCAATAAATCATTTATCAGAATATTCAACTAGTCAAAAGCTATTATAAGTCATTCAATAGAAATTGAAAGACAGAATAAAAGTGAGATATTTATGTATAAAACATCCTTTTTATTATCTTTTATCAATTTACAGAATGTTATAACGTAAACATAAATCTTGTATGATTGAGCTATATTTATTTTGACTATTCTATTTAGATTTAGATAGAATATCCTGTATATTCAAATGATGTAGACTAATTAATTGATTATAAAAAAAAGAAAGTAATCTAAATAATACCGTTATTGTTATATCTAAAGATTCTTGATTAATCATAAATACAATAACAGTAATAGCAGTATTAAAAAGAAGAAAATATTGGATGTTTTATCAGAAATAGAAGGGATTGCCAAAAAGAATTCTCTTCCATCAATTGGTCCAATAAAAGGAGAAATCATTATAGATATCATCAAGAAGTATAAACCTAAAAGAATACTTGAAATTGGGACTTTGCATGGATATTCAGCTATTTTGATGGCAAATTGTCTATTAAGTGTAAATAATAATGCTGGCAAGGATAATGATAATGCTAATAAAGAAACAATTGTAACATGTTTGGAAATAGACCAGCAACTTGCAAATATTGCAAAAAAGAATATAGAGAAAGCAGGATTATCAGATAGAATAGAAGTAATTACTGGTGATGCTTTGGAGAATATCCCTACTCTTAATAAATATTATAGATTTGACTTGGTCTTTATAGATGCAGTCAAAAATCAATATCTAAGATATCTTAAACTTGTAGAAGAAAATGGTTTGCTCAATAAAAAATCAGTAGTTGTTGCAGATAATATTTTGATATATGAAAACGAAATGAAAGATTATTTAGATTATGTTAGAAATTCTGGCAAATACAATAGTTATACAACAGAAACTACTTTAGAATTTACCAAAAATGTTAAAGATGCTCTTGAAATAAGTTTAAGCAGTGGTGTTGTTGTTGTTTAATAATTAGGCATTATGTTTAATAATTAATCATTATTATTAGTAGATATTTTTTAATTATTGTTGTTTTTTCTTTACTTGATTTTAAAAATCTCATAGTAACTCTCGGATTCACCTACAAAAGCAGTGAGCTAGTCTAAAGTAGAATCCAGCATGTAGTGGGTTCTACCACTATCGTGTATTTAGCTTTTTAGTATTTGATTAAACTATATAAAATGAAATTGGAAAATTAATGAATAATCTCAGTAGATTAAATATATCTGTAAAATTTTGAGAAAAGAATTGAAAATTTATAATAATCTTTAGGTTAATAGTATTGAAGTGAACACTCTCCTAATTTTAATAACCATAAATCTGATAATCATGACGTTATCTATTTCTTTTGCTTTAGTATCTGCTCAACAATATGATTTTATTGTTATCGAAAAACCAAAGTGGTGTAACTCTGCAAGTATAAGTTATTATTATACATTCATGCAATCTCAGGAAGAATACAAATATCCATGTGCTACATATATAGATAACAATATGTAACTTATTATTTCAGTATTGTATTCCATTCTTATTATCCATGTGTAAACGAGTTTTTTTCTTTATACTATAAAATTATATTACATTATTCAAAACTTGATATTTCTTAGAGTATTTTTTACATGAATATAATTACAATCAAAGTAAATTTTAATTTGTTTTAATCCTACTATTTCTAACTTTTATACTTTTAATTTATATAATCAGGCTCAGGATAATTAAAGCATTTTAAATG
>JAICHH010000142.1 GCA_025922715.1 Nitrososphaeraceae archaeon | reverse complement strand
GTACCATTTTAGGTGAATGGCAATCTTCAATTGGGATTTACTTGGCATTTGTAGGAATGTCTTTAACAGGGTATATTATGAATACATTAGGAGAAAAAAATCCACTCAATCTAAAACACTCGTCTATTGTTGTTGTGTTAAGCTTTTTTTTATTGAGTATGTTTGGTAGTCTGCCTTATATGTATGTCAATCCATTTTATGATGGAATTGATTTCCTTTCTCTTTTTTCAACCTCCTTTATGGAAAGCTCTTCTGGGTTTACAACTACAGGTATCTCTACAATAGCGAATCCTGAAAATTTACCAGATAGTTTTGCATTTTATCGGTCTTACACTGAATGGGTTGGTGGATTAAGTTTTGTATATTTGGTTATGGCATTATACTATCCAGAAACAAAATTGGCAGGAATGAAATATTTGCTTGGTAGTGGTGTATTAAGATTTAAACAATTACTTTCTACTATCTGTATTATCTTTGGAATATATACCTCACTTGTTGCTTTACTGGTTTTTCTTTTTGGACATGTAAATATACTTGATTCCATATCACTAGCCTTTACCACATTCACTACTGGAGGATTTGTACCTACATCTACTGCTCTTAGTGTAGAAAATCCAATTGTATTGATTATAATTACTGCTGGAATGATAATGGCAGCATTACCTTTTGCATTCCATTTTGGTATTTTTAGTAAAAACGTAAAGGCAACAAAGGAAGTTAAAGAAATTTTGATATTTATATTATTTCTTATTGTATGCATATTTTTATTTTTACTTGTAGAACCTGAACTTTCAGGAAAAGATTGGATTTCTTCTGTATTTCATGTTATAAGTGCATCAACAACTACAGGGTTTCAATTTCTAGATTTATCTCATCTATCTGATAATGGTAAACTGTTAATAATTGTACTCATGCTAATAGGGGGAACTGCATTTTCTACTGCAGGAGGAATAAAAATAGCTAGACTATTATTAATTTTTAACAAATTAATTAATAACAAAAATAAAAAATCTAGATATTATTTTAATAATAAAAATAGTACTAGTTTACCTCCATTAATTTCAGCAACTGCAATTCAATTTCGTAAAAGAATTCCACAAACTCTCAAATCTTATTATCAAGAAAAAGTAGCAAAAAGCAATAAACAAATAACATGTGATGTTCCTTTAGATAAGTACAAATTCAATCTTCTTTCTGATAAAGCTTTTAGAGAAGCAGTATTTGTTATTGTTCTTTATATTTTGTTTACAATTATAACTGCATTATGTATTTATTTCTTAGAAGATAATAACAATAATAAATTTATTGATGTGGTATTTGAAGCAACTACTACTATTTCTAATAATGGTTTATCTGTAGGAGTAATAAATATGGATTTGAATTCAATATCTAAATTAATTCTATCTTTTAATATGATAATGGGAAGATTTGAAATAATTGCTATATTATACATATTTATTTCAAAGCTAAGAAGATAAAAAATCATATTTGGGAAAAGAGTAGTAATAAAGATATAGATAATTCTGTAATATTTTTTTACAAAATATGGTCTTACTAATATAATACTTTATACTTAATGCAAAAAGATCTGCATGGACTTATATAGTCTTCCATGAAACCTCTGCATTTATTGGGCTCAATTATTTTATAGAATCATGTTATAAATTATTATAATTCTTGTTAATTATAAGAATCATGAAAAAAAATTTTATAATAATAAGTGTTACCAAAAAAACATTAATCCTAACAAATAATTATTAAAGATTTCGATAAAAATCAAAATTATATTAATAGACAATAGTTTAGTTGAAATACTATTCCGACCATAATAATAGTAATATGAAAATATTCCTTGTTCCAAATGCTTATTTTCGAAGGTGGATTACTAATTAAAAATGGATGAACCTGAAACCGAAGTTAGTCTTATATGTAAAAATTGTCAACATCCAATGTCGAAGCATTCACCTAACTGTAGGATATTATCCAACGATAGCGATTCAGGAAAAATTTGTGGGTGTAATAAACCTGAATTTTATAATATAGTAATTTCTGGTAAATATATAGGCTGGACTGAAATTCATTGTAACAGTTGTGGAAAATTAGTAGCATTTATTGATAGCCAAATTGAAAATATTTATGATTTTAAAATAATGTGTAAACACTGTATAATCCATAAGCATTGAACTAGATAATACTTCAATTAAATAATTTTTGATTATTTATATCGTAATAGAATGTTTTTATTAAAGAATGGAAGAATACAAGCTAGAGAAAAATAACAAAAGAAAACTAAATTTTTCTTATAATATAAAAAAGGCTAATAATGAATATTAACATCGAAAATACATTAACTAATTAAATAACAATTTTTGATTTATATTAAATCCTAACATTAATAGGTGAATCTTTTACAAAACAGGCTGTTGATTATAAATAATACAAATTTACATATTATTATCCTCTCCTGCCAATACATATAAGGTGAAATCATTGGAAAAACATATCCTTTCAATTTTAATTGTAAGTTTGTTTGGTATTACAATTTTTATGGTTTCTCATTTTTTTGAAATAAAAATTTCTTCTATGATCTTATTTTCATCTGTAGTTATGGTTTCCATTTATGTGATTCTGTCATTAGAAATAATCCATAGAACATCAATTGCCATTTTTGGCGCTTTAATTCTGGTAATTGCAAGCTTACTTTTAGGAATTATTCATCCAGAAGAAACTCTGCATTTTGTAATAGAAGTTATTGATTTCAATACAATAGGATTACTTTTAGGGATGATGGTAATAGTTGCTATTTTAGGAGAAACAGGAGTATTTAATTGGGTTGGTGTTAAGGCTATACGATTATCTCATGGTAATTTATGGAAATTAATGATAATTCTATGTGTCTTTACTGCAATTACCTCAATGTTTGTTGATAATGTAACTATTATTTTGCTTATGGTTCCTGTTACCTTATCGATATTCCGATCTCTGAAAATCTCACCAACTCCTTTCATCCTAGGTCAAACTCTTGCATCCAATATAGGAGGAGCTGCTACTTTAATTGGAGATCCACCAAACATAATTATTGGCTCAGCAGCAAATATTGACTTTAATTCATTCTTCATTCATATGGCGCCACCAATACTTGTAACCTTCCTGTTAGGAATAGTTTTATTGAAAATAATCTTTAGGAAAGAATTAAAAACTATAGTAAACATTTCTGGAAAGTTCAAAACTATAGATGAAAAATCATTAATAAAAGATAAATCGTTACTTAAAAGTTGCCTTATCCTCTTAGCTGGTGTAATTTTCTTTTTTGTAATTCAAGGATCAATAGGAATAGAAGTATCTATTATTGCATTGGGTGGAGCAGCCATTCTTTTGATTATAACTAGAGCACATGTAGAAAAGGTTCTGCAAGAAGTTGACTGGGCAACTCTAATCTTTTTTGCAGGTCTTTTTGTAATAGTAGGAATTTTAGAAGAAGTAGGACTTATTTCATTACTTGCTAAAGTTGTACTTGGAATAACCGGAGGAGAACCATGGATTACATTTCATGCTATTATCTGGATGTCTGCTATTGCTAGTGCATTTATAGACAATATACCTTTCACTGCAACAATGGTTCCTATAATAGAGGCGTTAAATTTAAGTTCTAATATTAACACTACATTCGGTCATTTGAATATAAATCCACTGTGGTGGGCTTTAGCATTGGGAGCTGACCTAGGTGGTAATGGAACATTGATTGGTTCAAGTGCTGGGGTGGTAGCTGTAGGTATCTCTATAAAATATGGACATAAAATAAGCTTTATTCAATGGTTCAAAATAGGTTTTCCTTTTATGATTTTAACTGTTGCTCTTGGGAGCATTATACTAATGTTAACGACATGGTTATCTTTGTAATTATTATTCATAATAATATAATTGCAAAGCTAGTACTGTATGAAATTCTGACAGTCAAAGTTATAGTCATTAAGTAAACCTTCTTACATTATAGTATAGGTGTTAATTTTGAATTGTAGATATAGTTTAAAAGTGAAGTTAAAAGGTTATGTAAAGCAAATAGAAGAGGTAAAACAGCAACAAAAACAACAATTAGATTTAAAAGTCTAAAATCTATTTTATAATTTTATAATTTTATATATATAATTTAATTTTTTATTTATTTTAATTATATTATTCAAATAGATAGACCTACTGCGATAGCCATCTATATCATTGCTCCGCTATTAGTAGAAGGCTATGGCACGAATAAATTATCTCGAATTATTAAATACTATAATATTGATTGATATATTGCAATCTTATAGGCAAATTATAAGATTTCATAAACCCCCTCCATAGCCTACTATTATTTTGCTTAGATCCCAATAGTAGTAGTTGGTTAT
>JAICHH010000141.1 GCA_025922715.1 Nitrososphaeraceae archaeon | reverse complement strand
CGATAGAAGGAGGGATTTCAAGTCAATTTATATCTTCACTATTAATTTCCTGTATTTATGGTATTACAGATATTGAAATAAGAGTTACAGGAAAACAGGTATCTATTCCGTATATTACCTCAACTATAGAAACAATGAAAAAATTTGGGGTATCCATTAAACACGATAAAGAATATTTGAATTACTATATAACAAATACTAGATACACACCTACCGATTTTACTATTCCTGGAGACTTTTCTTCGGCATCACTTATTATAGCAGCTGGTGTTTTATGCGGAGGAAAAATAACAATAGAAGGAATGAATTTTCATTATCCACAAGGAGACATAGAAATTATTGATATTGTTAGAAAAATGGGTGGAGAGATTACCGTGAACAAGGAAAAAGGAGAAGTGATTGTATATGGATCAAATAGTCTTGACGGGATAGCATGTAATCTTGTGAATTGTCCAGATCTCTTACCAGCAATGTCTATTATTTCTTTAAAAGCAAGAAAACCCGTAAGGATTTTTGGGATTTCGCATGCTAGATACAAAGAGACTGATAGAATTTCAATTATTACTAAAGAATTGAGAAAAATGGGAGTTGATATAAGTGAAAAAGAAGATGGATTATTACTAAGCCCAGTCAGATGTTTAAAAAATGTAGAATTTGATTCTCACAATGATCATAGACTTTTTATGGCATTTACAATAGCATCTATGTTGACGAATAAATCAATCGTGAGAGGAGCAGAATCTATAGATGTATCTTATCCTTCCTTCATTCACGAAATCAGAGGACTCGGTGCAAATGTAAATTTAAAGAACTAAATTGATGAACAATGAAATTACAAAAACAATATCGTAATTCTTTAAAGTCACTATTATATAGGACTTCTATATCCTTGGGTATGATATTATGGGTGGAAACAGCATAGGAGATCAATTCATAGTCACTAGTTTTGGAGAAAGCCATGGTCGATGTATAGGGTCTATTTTAGATGGTTGCCCAGCAGGTCTTCCATTGAAAGAATCTGACATACAGCCAGAGTTAGATCTCAGAAAACCTGGACAATCCACTATTACAACTCAAAGAAAAGAAGAGGACAAAGTAGAAATTCTTTCAGGTATATTTAATGGTTATACAACTAATGCACCTATATGTATGGTAATTTGGAATCAAGATTCAGATTCAAGACCGTATGAAAAGATAAAAAC
Organism: Nitrososphaeraceae archaeon; assembly: GCA_025922715.1. Taxonomy (GTDB): domain Archaea; phylum Thermoproteota; class Nitrososphaeria; order Nitrososphaerales; family Nitrososphaeraceae; genus TH1177. The sequence continues at coordinate 3,253 of JAICHH010000141.1, read as the reverse complement.
AATCCCAAGACCAGGACACTCTGATTATCCTGCCATGGTAAAGTATGGGGGATATGCAGATTATAGAGGAAGTGGTAGATTTTCTGGTAGGTTGACAGCAAGTTTCGTAATGGCAGGAGCCATAAGTAAGAAATTATTGAAATATGTTCTAGGTATAGAAACAATTGCTTATACTACAGAAATAGGAGAAATATCTATTGGCAATATCTCTTTTGAGAATGCAAAGAAATACCGTTACACTAATGAAGTAAGATGTCCTGATCTCCCTACAGCCGAAAAGATGAAAGATTCAATTATGAATGCTAGAAAGTCTGGAAATTCTTTAGGCGGAATAGTCGAATGTGTTAGTATTGGATTACCAGTGGGACTAGGAGAACCTATTTTTTCATCGTTGGAATCGGATTTAAGCAAAGCATTATTTAGTATTCCTGCTGTTAAAGCAGTAGAATTTGGTTCTGGTTTTGAAGGAACAAAAAAGACAGGTTATGAAAATAATGATTTATTTATAAAAGAAGAAGGAAAAGTGATAACATTAACAAATAATTGTGGTGGTATATTAGGTGGTTTATCTAATGGGATGCCTCTTACCATAAGAATAGGATTTAAACCTGCAGCCTCAATAGCAAAAACTCAAAAAACATTGGATTTATCTTCAAATTCTTTGGTAGATCTTCAAGTTCCTGGGAGGCATGATCCTTGTGTTGTTCCACGCGCTCCTCCTATTGTTGAAGGAATTGTATCCATAGTCTTGTCAGATCACGCAATAAAAGCTGGGTTTATTCCCAAGGTTCTAAAGGGTTATTGAAATGGTGGAACAACAAAACTTGGATTATTTAAGAGAGGAAATGCGAAATATTACTAATCAAATAATTAAATTGGTCCATGATAGAATGGAAGTAGCGAAAAAAATTGGTAATATTAAACAACAATTGAAAATTGAAATAGAAGATGAAAAGGTAGAAAATGATATAAAAAAAACCGTCCTCAAACTTACCAAAGATATAGGAATGGATGTTGAATTTTCTGGTAGACTTTTGAACCTTCTTCTTTTGGAATCTGTAAAATTACAAAACGTTCAAAATAATAGTAACAAAAGCTCTACTCATATGGCTATATTTATGAAAGCTAAAGAACTTGAAAAAACTGGAAAGAAAATTATCCATATGGAAGTTGGTGAGCCGGATTATCCTCCTCCTTTAAAAGTTAAGGAGGAATTAGCAAAAATATATGACAATAAAAAATATCATTATACTGAAATTTCTGGACTACCCCAACTCCGCCAAGCTATATCTCAAAAATTTTCGAATATTTTACCAGAACAAGTTTTAGTTACTCCAGGAGGTAGGTTTGCGGTTTTCTGTGCAATTAGCTCGCTCTTAAAATCAGGGGATGAGCTAATTAATATTGAACCATCTTGGCCTGCTTATAAAGAGTGTGCAGACTTTATTGGTGTTAAAACCAGAGTACTAAGAACTACCCTTGAAGATAAATGGGCGCCGAATTTAAAAATGCTTGAAAACCTAATAAATATTAATACAAAAATGATTATACTAAACTATCCAAACAATCCAACAGGAAAAATACTTGATTCTCATTTACTGGAGAAAATAGTTTCTATAGCAAGAGAGTATAATTTATATATTTTAAGCGATGAGGTTTATTCTGACTATTCATTTGGTAAATATAATAGCATTTTAGACTATCCATATGATAAAAGCATAATGGTATCCTCTTTTTCAAAGACTTATGGAATGACAGGATTCAGGGTGGGCTATGGAATAGCAAATAACAGTATAATATCACAAATGCGCAAGATTCAGGCTACATCTATTACATCAGTAGCAGAACCAATGCAGTATTCGGCTTTAGTCGCAATAGGAAATAATGTCCAATCAAATATCGATTCTATCCAAGCACGGATTATTCTTATTTGCAAAAGGCTACAACAGATGAAAACAGAGTTCATTATTCCGAATGGTGCAATGTATGTCTTTCCAAAAATTTTAGCTAAAAATTTCTCGGATGATATTTCTTTAGTGTATGATTTATTGCAAAATGGAGTAGCTATAGCGCCAGGAAGTGGATTTGGAAATTCTTATAACAAATTTATTAGAATTTCTGCGTGTCAATCAGCAAAATTGTTAAATGAAGGTTTGGACATTTTGGAAAAATACCTTAAATAGGTAATCAAACTGATATGAAAGAAATTGCTATTATTGGGGCAGGAGGTCGAATGGGATCTTGGATTACAAAGTATTTTGTAAATAATAAAAACTTTCGTATAAAAGCATATGATAAGAATATGTACTCCATAGAGAAACAATTAAAGGTAAAAATAGAAATTGATTTTAATAAGTGTATTAAAGATTCTGATATAGTAATTTTGTGTATTCCATTGAGAATTATACCACAAATGATAGGAGAATGTTCTCAAATAATGAAACGAAATTCAGTTTTAATTGATATCTCTTCTATTAAAAGTAAATCTTTTATATCTCTTTCTAAAATTCAAAATTCTATTTTGCCAATTTGTATACATCCTATGTTTGGGCCAGGAGCATCTCACACCACACGTTTAAAGATTTTATTTATTCCAGTCAGAAACTATACAAAAGAGCTCCAGTTTGTAAGGCAACTGTTTCAGAATTTTGAAATTTTACCGATTGAAAATGCAATTAAACATGACCATATCATGGCTGTAGTTTTAGGTTTGAATCATTATATGAATATAATATTTGCAGATGTTATTGCATCACACAAATACAAAAATTTAGAAATTTATTCCGGAAATACATTTAGAATACAATGTATTTTATCAGAAAGTATTTTAAACGATGATATAGACCTACTCAATTCTTTATTCAAAGAAAATCCATTTATTAAAAAAGAAATAAAAAACTTTCATAAAAAATTCTTGAAATATTATCAAATGGTTAATGATAAGGATGACGAAAAATTAGCAAAACAATTAAAAAATGTAAAATCCTCTATTGAAGAATACCATGATCTTAATTCTTCCTATGTAAAAATGTATAAATTTATTGACTTACTCTGTAAAAATAAAAATTAAATATTATCAATTAGACTGGATCTTGTTGATTGCTACTTCTCTTTAAGCAGATTAAATTATACCCAAATCATTCAATACTCAAGTAATAGAGCATACGATTAGTTATGTCCATTTCTCATCCTCGGTAACTACATTAATTATTCATTTTGTGAATCCGATTTTTTCAAATATTGATTTCTTTTT
>JAICHH010000140.1 GCA_025922715.1 Nitrososphaeraceae archaeon | reverse complement strand
ATTTAAAGCATCAATAAACATTCCTTTAGATTTTAAACCAAAATATAATGAGAAAAAAATAAATAAATAAGTAAATAGTATTTATAAAAAAAAATAGGATAAAGAAATTTTAGACATAATTATTAACATTTAAATGACAAAATTAATTGTATTTTTTTATATCTAAATCCAACCATTACGAGTTATTTATTTAACAAAGATAATACAATTAAAAAAGTATCCTAAGTATTGGAATTAGATATTTATTGGAATTTAAGTAAATTTATTTTTAGTTATTCTTATCTATTAAGAACAAGACTAATGATGACATGTGATATTATTAGTCATAGTACAATATAATAAGAACACGCAACAACAGCTATAGGTGACATAATAGCTTATACGATAGCTTATTATTAACATATTTCGATTTGGTTATGTTTAGAAAAAATAAAGATATTATAAAAACGAAATTAATAGTTAACTTCTTTTGAATAATTAGTTAATTAACATAACTATAATAAGAATAATTTATTTATCTTAGTGATATAAGATTTACAATGGCAAGTTTAAAAATATTATTGTTAATAACAATTTTGATTCTTTTAGCTCCAGCAGGTTTCATCGGTGGTAACGATATATTTGGTATAAAATATTGGTGCGATGAAAATGTATTGGTATGCAATGGGGATGAGACAGATGACGAAATTACTGGAAATGACAATAACAATATAATTTATGGATGGACAGGAAACGATTATTTGCGTGGAATGGCAGGTGATGATGTTATTTTCGGAGGAGAAGGTGCAGATACAATTATTGGTGATACATCAAGCGATGTCTTTAATGATAATGATCATGGAAAAGATGTAGCACTTGGTGGACCAGGAGATGATATACTAATGGGTTATAATGGAAGTGATGATCTATTTGGTGGAACAGGTGATGATTGGCTTCGAGATTTTGGTCCAAGAAATTCTGATGAGGTAAACAAATTCTTTGGTGAAGAGGGAAATGATTTGCTTGTTGGTAGTAGTAGTAGAGATATCTTTAACTGTGGGGAGGGAATAGATGTAGTTCTAAATTTTAATTCAACTCAAGGAGATAAATCTGAACCCAATTGTGAGATCTTGTTTAAAGAAAAAAGTAATAAAAGTCAAAATAATGAAGAATACCTTGCTTTTGCTCCTATAGATAATGGAACCATAGATCTGGGCAAATAATAATTTAATTATAAAAAAATTTTTTTAGAACTTTAACGCTGATAATATATATATACAATTAAGTCAACAAGCCAATATTCAAACAATCTATAGGTGGCTGTAGTTTGGTCATATCAATAAGAAATATGAAATAGTCTATGTGTTCGCGCACAGAAAATAGTATTTAATTGGATTGTGTACTAGGTAAAAGTAAAGATGTATTTACACAACTAATTATTTTTTTAATAATAAAGATTTCTATTTTCAATAATTGACTAGAAAAGCAGACTAGGGACTATAGATTCTCAATCGGAATTCTAAGATTTACTTTATCCATTCTATTTTGTTATTGTATTTGAAAAATAAGATATTATACGTTTGTTGTTGTTCACTTTGATATATAGTCATTTAATTATCTTTAATGATCGAAAGAAATCGAGTTGACATGAAAATGAATTCAAATGATATTAAATTCTCTATCATACAGTTAAAAGAGTAAAGTAGTACGAACTTGATCAGTTTCATTTTTTAAATAACAATTGTACAATGAAGACATGTGAATTCTGCTTACAATTGATATGCATACAACATAATATGAGAATGGTATCACAACTATCATTGCACTATGTTGCAGAGCATTCTTAATTTATTTATAGAAAAAATAACAAACAATTACAAATTGCAAGAGAAGGTATTGATTAATAGCATATGTAAAAATGTTCTTCTATTCTCACCATTTATAAAATATGTTGGAGTAATAGATAGGTACGGCAAGTTAATTACTGGTTTATCTAAAAATGATTATATTCTAACTCTAATTAATAATTCATTCTCCCCCTTTTTATTTGATAAAATTACACCGGCTTTAGATTATTTTGATGCCATTATTGCTTATGATTATCATGATATTTTCAGATCAAATTTGTATAATTATCTTTTAATAAAAAAAAATTCTGAAAATCTAGTAATTTTTCCCATAATGAATAAGGGGGATAAATATATTTGTGTATTTTCCGAATCTGATGATGACATCGTTGAGGTTATCGATAAATTACTATTAGCGATGATCTAATTATCTATTTTTTCCATCGCTGATAGGTTCTAAGTATTATAGCTAGATGACTAATCATTGTGACGAAATTCATTTTTATTTTATTCTAAAAATTTAAAATTAGTTAATGTACTATTGTTGTGACCGATTGCTATGCCATGCATTGTACCCTTCATGTTTAAAAAGATATTTTCAATATAGTTATACCGAAATGACAGTTAATAAATCAAAACTATCTAGAGATCATCCTAGTCAAATACACAAACCGTGCTTAGGAAGATAATTTTCCTATGGCCTCAACTTTAACAAATGTCCCATTGAATGAGCATGTCATGGTTCTATACACCCACGATGAGGACCATAATAATGCTGCTGTAGATTTTATTAATTATGGGTTAAAAAACGGATATCATTGTATTTATGCATCTGTATATGCATATGATAGTGAAAATCCCTCCAATATTTCAAATTTATCGTCTAGGATTGTCAAATATAAAGAGAATATTGAAAAAGACGAATTGAATATTATTGACTTCAAGCCTTATTATCAATCAGCACGTATTGTAGATTTAGCTCCTTTTAAAAAGCTTAAGACGGAAGTAGAAGAAACTCTGAATCAGCGTAAATCTGAAGGCAAAAAAGATGCAATCCTAATCTTTGCAGATGCAGCATGTTTATTATCTCACAATAAACACTTTGAAGAATGTGAAATATTAGAGTGGTGGTGGCATGAAACTACTACTGAATGGAAGCAAAATAATCAAAATATTACTGTATTATGTCCTCATCCTGGACAAATCCTTAACAATCCTTTGTTATCAGAGGCCAAGCTACGTATTGGTTCAATGCATACAATAACTATTGATTTTAATTATAACAACAAGCATTATGACCATAATCTTCAACAAATTTCAAAATACCAGGAAAACCAAAATAAGAAAAAAACTAAAAAAAGAATCCTTATAATCGAACCAGAGCCAGATATTCAATACTTTTATTCTCTTTTTACAAGACTGCATAGTTTTGAAGAATCAGATGTAAAGATTGTAGAAGATGGTAACAAATGTTTAGAGGTTATATTTTCTGCTAAAGATGATAACAACAACAATTACTATGACGTAATCATAATAGATACTCATCTCCGTGGCATTTCTGGCTTTGAAGTTGCAAGAATGATACATGATAAATTACCATATAAAAGAATCATATTAACTACAACTTACTCATTAGATAAGATAAGCAATATAATAGATTCAATTGGTATAAAACGTAAAGATGTAGTTCTAAAGCCTTTTAACTTTGATGAGTTATTTGCTGTAATAGAAGAACTATAAACTTTATACAGTAAAATGGTTTATTGCGTTATATCTAACTCTATAGTAGTCATTTGTAATTTTATATTAAATAATAACTTCTGCAATAATAGATTTTTGGGTTATCTGTATTTCTGCTCTTAAGTTAGCGATATTATAGAAAATAAGATTTAACAGTTCTTTTGCAAAAAGTGACCAATATTCGCCTAACTCATGTTGTATTACAAAAATATGTTTTTTTCCTGCCTCGATTCTATGATCAGAAGTTATACCAGAAACGTTCATATATTCATGTAATACTGCTAGAACAGACCACAAGTCAAATTTTTTTTTCATTAATATTACAGACTCTTTGAGATGATAGAAGGCAGCCTCTGCGGAATACTTTATTAATTTTTCTTTATATGGATCGACTGAAATTCCATTAGACTCTGATAATCTGATAGTTTCTTGAATTAAAGATGAAAAAAAATTTTTAGGGACTGGCATCATTCCTAATTTTTGCTCAAATCTTCCCCATTCGACATACTTTTTTAAAATTTTATTTATAAGAACATTTAATGAAATTTCATTTTGATTAGCATCACGTTGGAGTTCATCTACTATAGAAGCATCTAAACGGAAAGTTATACTTCTGCTTTTTTTATGAGGACGAAGAACAGTATTATTATTTAATTTACTCACAATCCTCTTTTGTCCACCCCAAGTATATGTATTTTTATTATAAAAAATTGTATTTTTAACATGGTTATAGAAAAATTAATTATATTTCATATTTTGAATATATGTTATTAAACTATTGAAGTAAGAATCCCCATATTTAAAAGTAATAAAAATATAACTCTTCATTAAATCTTTAAAAGATTTTTAGTTATTGATTATCTATTTGTAACTAAAACAGGACAATTTGCATATCTTATCATTCCTGAAGCAGAGCCATTCCAAATAACAAATTTTTAAATCCCCATCTTCCTCTTGTCCTTATTACTATTATATATTTTTTCTTTTTCTAGAT
>JAICHH010000139.1 GCA_025922715.1 Nitrososphaeraceae archaeon | reverse complement strand
GGTCATGGGAAAAGAGCTGGAGTATTATCGGATTATACATTTGCAGTATTAGATGAAGAAGATAAAAATAATAATATTAATAATTATCTTAAAAATAGTAGACTTAAAACAATCGGAAAAGCATATTCTGGGTTGACTGATAAAGAGATAGAAGAAATGACCAAAAGATTAAGAGAAATCATAGTAGAAGATAATGGTAATAGAATTTTAGTAAAACCTGAAATAGTTTTAGAAGTGGCATTTGATACAATACAAAAAAGTGACAGACATAATAGTGGATTTGCATTACGATTTCCTAGGATAAAAAATATACGTATTGACAAGAGCCTAAAGGATATAGATACGTTAGAAAAAGTGAGACAGATTTATAAAAACCAAGTATATGTAAGGCATAAAGAAATTTGAAGAGTAAATTTAGTACATTATAGTAATAATAATTTCTAATTATACTCTAATATTTATTTGTAAAATTATTTTTATCCCGAATATATTCAAAAATATTATTATTATAATATAATCTTTGTAATTGTAATTCTATAATATTCCATGACTTCTTCTATGAACTAATAATTCTTCTTCACTCGACATTCCATAACCACAAATTTCACAGAAAACAAGGTTTGAGATTTCAGCTATGTCCTTTGGAATTCCAACGGTAATGATATTTTCAAGTTCAGTAATTTGATGTTTTTTATAAATTTTAAAAGAGTCTAAATATTCTTGTAATAATGATATTATTTGTTTAATCACTCTTTTATCTTGTTCATTAAATATAGATATTATTACGGTATCTTCTGCGATTTTAATTTCAATTTTGTCATTTATTATTGAATTGGAAATAAAATAATTGTATATATTATTTGCTAGGTCAGTATCTCCTGCAAAATTTATAATCAAAATATTTTGGCTCCCCCACTAATTAATAACGAATTTGCTATTATAAACTCATCAATAACAAAAGGATTCAACAAACAGATTAAATTATATTTAGAATAGAATGAATTATTTTACTTCTTTTATAGACATATCATTAGTCATTTGAGATAAAATATTAATTATTGCAGGTACAGCCGATATAATTTTAAAATTGTAATAAGAGTTTAATCTTTCATCTTTAGATTTTTTTCTTATCAAGTAATTTCAGAATTTATCGATGATAGGATAGTACTATTATAAATATGATATGTTATTGGGATATTCTCTCTTCCTTCTTTCCCTCCCCATCCTTTTTTTTGGTTACAGATACTTTTTCATTTTGAAAAACTATTTTAGATGTTCTTTTCTTTCAACACAGTTTATCCTCTTGACCTTATGCAATGGTGCTAATTTTCGTAGAATTTATCATTGTTTCAATAGAATCCAAATTTTTTTCAAAGGTGTCAGGTTGAGCAGTAAAATCTAAGCTATACAATAGCCCATTCCTTATTGTTTCAATTCCAATATGTCTTTGCAACTCTACTGCTTCATTTTTATAATCAATCATAAAAGCATTAATTCCTGACAATTTAGTTGATTGTACTTTTACATCAATAGATGAGTTATTCAAATTTTTTAGTAAAATATTCTTTCTATCATCTAAACTTAAGGAATCTTTAATTTTTTCAACGTTAAACCAGACAAAAACCATATCTGATAGTACTTTATTAGGTGGAGAAAGAAAACTAACTTGAAATATTCGATCAGGTGAAAAGTTTTCTGGCCCGTTTTTTTCATAATATCTCCAATCACCAGGATATTTAATATTTATTCCATATAATGGATTTTCATAAATTTTGAATTCTTCAGTCAATTCAGAATGAAATATACCCTGTATATTTTGAGTAGAAGGGGGGATAACTAGTAAACTAGAAAAAATACAAACCAAGATTATTATCCTATGAATTAATACCATTCTTTAATTATATTTTAATCTTATATTAATCTTATAGCTTTCATATAAATATTAGCAATTATATGAAAGTTACTTTCATTATGAATAAACAAATAAATGAAAGAGATGTTAATTTTGATTAGTTAGAGTTCTTGAATTAGTAATAAATGCTTTTATGTATATATTTAAGGTCATATTATATTAATTCTCATATATCCACTAGATTTATTAATATGTTTAATTACATTTATAACTAAAAAAGAAAAAGGATAGATTGAGAGAAAAATTTAATTTATAACGTAACTTATATATATTAAAATATTTTTGTTTGAACATTAACTAAATACTTTCTAGAAGCTTAAATCTAATATTTATAAAGTATTTATTTTCTTATTTTGTACTTTTCCATTACTTCTCGTACTCTCTTGCGTTCATCTGGACGTGGTTTGATTAATGATTGTAAAGACCAATATTTTCCGTCGTGATAAACAATGTTTGTTTTCTTGGATCGTGTATAGCATCTATTACTTCACCAATAAACATAATGTGATCTCCTAAGGTAATTTCTTTGTATAAAGTACACTCAACGTTCAGTGACGCTCCCTTTACCATTAAAGTCTTAATATGTTTTGCATTATAAAATTCGAATCCTAATTCTTTTAATGCACTAATTTTATCATAATCATTACCGCTATATCCTCCTGCAATGCTGGAAAGTATTGATTGATCCAATCCACACAGATTAATACCAAATTCTTTATTATGACGGATATTTCCTACTGTTGTCTTTGTAGGGCCAAGAGAAACTGCTATTAGCCCAGGCTTATATGAAAGATGATGTGTCCATTCACAGGCCATTATATTTGTACCAGAAGGTCCACTGGATGTTATTAATCCGATAGTAGTTGCAAATTTATTAGAACGTGGGTCATTCCATGGTAATTCCATAAATTATGTTGGATAGAGTTATAAAATTAAGTTATGATTCATAAAGTTTAACCAATACTAATTACTAACTAAAAACCTCATTGTTTATTAGTAGTTGAGGTAAAAATTGGAAAACATTTTCTGTTCTAGGTTTAAACTTTATTTTATTTATATCTATAGTTATGCTCTTCTCGATATTTGAGTTATTTTAAGTCATATTTGTATTACGAGATTAGTTTTATGCTAAATAATCTGTGAATTTAATTATAAAATACTACTAAAAGTTTTAATTTCCTTAAATTATGAATATATTATTTAATATCTATCTAAAAGGAAATAAAACATTAATTTCATTGAAAGGGTTATATACTTGATAAATAAATAAATGAATTATAGATTAGATCAATGAAATTTACAGGTTTAGTGTCCAAACTAATATAACTTGGTACATTTCTTTAAAATAAAAATTTTTAGCGCCGAAAAATTAGATTTATCTATTTTAATTAAGAGTGTTATAATATACTTTTACATAATATACATCTAGAATTATTATTTGCTTTGATGCTATGGTAATATAAACTGTTCAACAGAATAGAATTTCCATAGAGTTATTAAAAATTCCAAAAAAAAATCGCTAAATAAAGTTGTTATTAAACGAATATAATTTAATAGTTTTCTAAGCAAATCTAAATTTTCTTATTGTAGAATCACTTTTATCGTGATGAAAGCATGCAAATTCTCTACAGTAATAACAAAAACCACAAGATGGACATATTGGATTTACTAATGTCGGAGAAAACTCAAAATAACAATTAAAACATCTCATTTACTTTATTAATAGATTGTTGTACTTAGTATTGTTGTTGATTTTCAAACAATCAATTTCCAATACTCTCTTAGTTATTAAAATTCTTTACCATAGAAGTTGATACCCTTTTTTCTATCATTATAAATTAGATAAATAGTTTCTATATTAAGTTCTCATATGATTTAAAATAGGCGATTAAAATTTTTCAATTTATAAACCTTAATCAAAAGTCTTGTATTTATTATTAAGAGATAACCAATCACCATCATTCTTTGATACTTATGATGAATTTATTAAAAACCCTAAAATTTTAATTATCCTAATTTATTATTTTTTTTAAAAAATTTCTATTATCCAATATACAATTAATCGGGAAGAATAAATATTTCGAATTTATTTGCTTATATTTAATCATTTAACTACATTATTATGATATATAATAATATATCATTGTTATAGAAATGTATTGCGATAATTTAAATTATTATACTTATTATTCTATCGTAAATGAAAAGTTTTAAAAAACCTTTTAATCATGATGATAATTTTGCTAGTAGTAGAATGAATAACTTTAGTTTTTCAAATAGAGGTAGTAATTTTGATTTCTCTAAAATTTTTTGTTTTTCTTTACTTTTTATTTTAGCTTCATTTGTTATATCTTTAGAAATTTGTGGAGAAAGACAGGAACGTAATACTATCCCTTTAGTATGGGCAGAAGAGATCAATGGAACTAACAATGCAGATAATATGAGTGGTACGATAAACAAAGATATCATTAAAGGATTGGATGGCAATGATACAATAAATGGCAAAGAAGCAGGAGATGATATTAGTGGCGGTAGTGGAGATGATATAATTTATGGTAATGAGGGAAGAGACGTATTAAAGGGAAAAGCAGGAAATGATCGTATAGAGGGTGGAGAAGGTAATGATAGAATCATTGGAGATAGAGGAGATGACATACTAATAGGAGGTCCAGGGAATGATACACTAACAGGAGGGCTTGGAAAGGATATATTTATTT
>JAICHH010000138.1 GCA_025922715.1 Nitrososphaeraceae archaeon | reverse complement strand
TTTCTATTAACTAGAAATACTTTAAAGTAAGATATATTTAAGAATCATTATTCAAATGACTTGACAGAGTATTTAATTTTGAGAATGATTAATATTAGATTTGAAATTACACCTATTGCGTTTCCCCAAATAATTATAACATCATCAATAATTATTCCGTAAATTACATAAAGAAATAATCCTACTGTTAGATAAAATATTAGCCAAAATGATACATCATCCATTTTTTTAGTTTTGAAGCCTTTTATTATCTGGGGAATGCTACTATAGCGGGTTAAAACTGTAGCTGCAATACCTATAATGAAAGCTATTAAGCTTGATGAATATAAAAACGAAAATTCCATTATCATTGATAATCTTTAATAGAAGGTTATTTTATTGGTATTGTAAATTTAATTAACAGACTTAAATCAAAAAAGATTTTGTTTAAATTTAAAAGGTAGGATTAACTCGTATGATAATAATAATAATAAAAGTTAAGATATACTTATAATATCTCCTTATCAGACATTTGTATAGATATCCAGTCATGACTATTTGGTATGCTTATAAAAAAATGATATGATATTTAATATTGATCTATATTAATTTGTAAACCTTTACTATTCAAATTTTTTATAGTCTATCCATCGGCTTATTTTTGTTCTTTGAATTTTTTTGAATTAGTTGTTAAATATTCCTAAAAAAACTCATCAATCAATCAATTTTTCATTTTCGTTTTATGCTATCAATATCAAGAAAGCAATTTCAGATCGTCTTTTTCAAAAAAAATTCATCGAATGGATATACATCATATAACGTATTGTTAAAATTATTGTATATTAAAAAGTTATTCATATTTTGAAAATTCTTTATTTAATTCTTTCAAAAGTAATTTTTGTTTTTCTGTAAGATTATTAGGAATTTTGACCAATATCCTTACTAATTGATCTCCCTTGCCATATGTTCCATACCGTGGTAGTCCTTTTCCTTTAATCTTTAAAATTGTATTTGCTTGAGTTCCTCCAGGAATTTTTAATTTCTCATAACCATGTAAAGTTGGAACTTTAATTTCGGTTCCCAATACTAAACTAGGGTAGTCAAGATTTAGGTTATATAATACATGACCATCTTCTAATCTCTCAAACAAATTATGAGGCAAAACATGAAGTCTAATTAAGAGATCTCCAGGAGGCCCTTGCTCCGAATATTCACCTTCTCCAGTTAGTTGCAAAGTCATTCCATCTTCAACCCCTGAGGGAATATTTATTTTTAATTTCTTATTTTGTTTTATTTTACCCGACCCTAGACAACTAGTGCAAGGTTTATCAATCATTTGACCTTTACCATTACAAGTTTGACATGGCTCTAACGAAATAAAGGTGGAAAAACGATTTTGATTATAAACTCTACGAGTTTGACCCTGACCATTACAAGTATTGCATGTACGTGGTTTAGTTCCATGTGCAGCTCCTGTTCCACTGCAATCGTTACAACTTTCAAACTTAGGTAATTCAATCTCATCTTTTTTTCCTCTTACAACGTCTTCTAATGAGAGTTCCATATCATATAGAATATCTCTACCTTTTCTTCTATTACCTCCTATGTTGAAACCAAATCCAAAGGGATTAGTAGATCCTTCGAATCCTCCTGCTCCTCCTCCTCTACCACCAAACATTTGTTCAAAAATAGTTTTTGCAAAGCCACCGAAACCCATATCTCTAAAGATCTCTTCAAAGTTTGCTTCGGATCCTCTAAATACTTCCTCTGACCCTACATGTCCATAAGTATCATATTTTTTTCTTTTTTCATCATCAGAAAGCACTGCATAAGCTTCAGAAATTTCTTTGAATTTTTCTTCTGCACCTGGCGATTTATTCCGATCAGGATGGTATTTTAATGCTAGTTTTCTGTATGTATTTTTAATTTCATCTTTACTAGCATTCTTTTGTATCTCTAAAATTTCATAATAATCTCGTTTGTTAGCCATAAATTATAATCCCGTAATGAATTAATATTAAATAAAAAATGGATTATTTTTATCTTTTGACATGTTAGGATCCAGGCGATGTAGATTTATCTGTAGAACTACTATCAGATGTATCAGCAGGATTTGAATTGTCTGCTCTGTTAGTTTCACTTTGATTTGTGAAATCCTCAGTGGTTGTTCCTTGTCCGCCGCCGGCGGCTGGATTTGCTGCTCCAACTGTTCTATAAATTTCTGTACTTATTTCAGCGAGTAAATTCTTTGTTTCCTTAATTTTGTCATTGAGATTTTCAATATTATTACTAGCAATAACATCTTTTAATTCTTGTACTGCCTTGTTTATCTTTTCTGTTTGTTCAGGTTTAATTTTGTCTTTGAAATCTTGGCTAACTAGTTTTTCTGCCGAATAGACAAGATTTTCAGCCTCATTTCTAATTTCTGCCTCTTCTTTCTTTTTCTTATCTGCTTCGGAATACTGTTCTGATTCTTTCTTTAGTTTTTCTATTTCATCTTTAGATAATTTTGTGGTTGCTGTAATAGTTATTTTTGCTTCTTTAGAAGTGCCTAAATCCTTGGCAGTAACGTTTAGAATTCCATTTGCATCAATATCAAATGTTACTTCGATTTGAGGAACTCCTCTAGGAGCAGGTGGAATCCCGGTAAGGTTAAAAGTTCCTAATGAAACACAATCTGCAGCCATAGGTCTTTCTCCCTGTACTACATGAATGGTAACTGCAGATTGATAGTCTGCCGCAGTTGTAAAAATCTTACTTTTTTTGGTAGGAATAGTTGTATTTCTTTCTATTAATGCCTCTTTAATGCCTCCTAAAACTTCAAGCCCCAAAGTTAATGGAGTAACATCTACAAGTAAAATATCTGATGAAACATCTCCTGCAATAATAGCTCCTTGTATTGCAGCACCCAGAGCGACTGCTTCCATTGGATCAACTCCTCTTTCAGGCTCTTTGCCCATTATTGTAGCAACAAATTGTCTAACTAAAGGCATTCTAGTTGGTCCTCCAACCATAATAATTTTATCAATCTCTGAAGGAGTAAGTTTGGCATCTTGGATTGCTTGTAGCATAGGGTTCTTACATTTTTCAACAATTGGCCTTAAGAGTTCTTCCAGTTTTGAACGTGTTAGATTAATTATGAGATTTTTTGGTCCAGTAGAAGGATCATAAGCTAAAAACGGAAGATTTATTTCAGTTGATACGAGATTAGATAATTCTATTTTTGATTTTTCTGCTGCTTCTCTTATTCTCATCATAGCAGCTTTATCGTTTCTTACATCTAATCCTGTTTGTTGTTTAAATTCTTGTAAAATATATTCAATAATAACATTATCCATATCGGTTCCTCCAAGTTGAGTATCTCCTGAGGTACTTTTAACTTGAAACACTCCTCCACCCATTTCCATAATAGTTACATCTAATGTTCCTCCCCCAAAATCAAAAACCATAATTTTCAAATCTTTTTGAATTTTATCTAATCCGTAAGCAAGTGAAGCAGCTGTAGGCTCATTGATAATTCTTACTACCTGTAATCCTGCTATATCACCTGCGTCCTTTGTTGCTTGTCTCTGATTATCATTGAAATATGCTGGTGCAGTAATAACAGCTCTATCTACTGTATCCCCCAAAAATGCTTCAGCATCTTTTTTTATCTTTTGTAAAATAAATGAAGAAATTTGCTGAGGATTATAACTCTTTCCTCTTACATTAAATTTAAAATCTGTACCCATCTTACGTTTAGCAGCTAAAACAGTTCCTTCAGGATTGGATATCATTTGTCTTCTAGCTGGTTCTCCAACTAACAACTCACCAGTATTTGTAAAGGCTACTACAGATGGAAAAGCTTTTCCACCAACTGAAGCACCTTCCGCTGCTTGTATTATTGTAGGTTTACCGCCTATCATTGCTGCGGCTGCAGAGTTACTCGTTCCTAGATCGATACCAATAATTTTTCCCATATTTAATAATCACCTATAGTTTAGTTTGATTCATCTATATTATTGTTCATTATATTTTTTTTGGATATTTCAACAAGACTGGGTCTCAGAACTTTGTCATTAAGCATATAACCGATACGTATTTCATTTGTAATAGTATTTTCTGGAAGATCATCATTGTATGAGAAGCTAATAACATCATGTTTGCTTGGATCTAAAATCTTTCCTATTGTTTCAATTGGAGTTACACCTTCAGATTGCAAAATATTATCTAAATTTTTTAAAATACCTTCTAATCCATTAAGAAAAACCGCATCAAGGTCTTTATTCTTTTTTATTATATCTAATGCTCTCTGATAATCATCATGAACAGTTAAAAATAGAGAAAGAAGATTAGATTTATTTGATTCTATAGTAGAAGCCATTTGTTTTTCTATCTGTTTTCTATAATTGTCAAAATCAGCCATCATATACTTTAATTTATTAAGATTCGTTTCTGCTTTCTTTTTTGTTTCTTCTAACTCAATTTTTGTTTTTTCCAATTCTTCTTTTAAGGAATCACTATTATCATCATTGGTTTGTTTTTCATCTTTTTCCAATTCTTCTTTTAAGGAATCACTATTATCATCATTGGTTTGTTTTTCATCTTTTTCCAATTCTTCTTTTAAGGAATCACTATTATCATCATTGGTTTGTTTTTCATCTTTTTCCAATTCTTCTTT
>JAICHH010000137.1 GCA_025922715.1 Nitrososphaeraceae archaeon | reverse complement strand
TGATCATAATATTGTATTGTTAAAAAATAATAAACAATTTATAAATCTGATAAAAATGTGCCGAGAAGAAAAGGAAATTGGGAAAAGATGTCAGCTTTTTAATCACATTAATTATCTAGCACCATCAGAGCTTAGGGTATCAATCCCAACTATAATTAGTCATGATTGTATAGATCAGTTCTTAAGCACCATGGAAGAAAAAATATCGCCTCCCATCTACGAGCTTACAATATAAATTACAAATTAATTTACGATATCAATTGAAATTGACATATTGATATTTATAGCACAATAATAAATCCAGTGAATTTTACCAGTTTGTGACATCAATCGCTTTTAAATTTTACCTACTGATTATTGTATGATTCTAACGTTATCATATCCATGTCTATCTCCCTCCCTTTAACGAACGCTCTATATTAAATCCTAATTAGTCAAATCCACTCTATGAGTGTAGTTCAGGTATTGCAACAAGAGATTAAAGATACTGAACTTAGTCTTTCTCGTACATATGAAGAATCTGTTTACAAACGAGATCTCAAAAAAAGGGAGTTCACTAATAATTTTCTTACATAATTTTACGGTGCTTGGATTTTTACCCTGCCAAAATACGATCTTACGTTTTGTCTGTATAGATACCAAAGAATAACTCCATATATGGTAAATCCCACTACGGCACCACCTATACTTGCTGCGTCTACTCCTATACCCAGTAACGCAATAACAATAACATTGAAAATGATGGAAATTATCGTGAGTATAACCGCACCAAACCAAGCCCATCCTTTACCCTTCAAAAGACCCCAGCCGACTGCAATACTTGCGATTCCCTGCGCTATTAGAAAAATACCAAATATGAAGAAGGGTCCAGATAGTTTCTCAAGTTCACTTAATCCAGTTGCAATATCAGTACTGTTAACATCGGATAACTCTTCATCTTCAAGAATATCGGCAATATCAGTTTCACTAACCTGACTAAACTGACTGAAAATAGGACCTATTATCATCATGCCTATGCCTAAGATTATACCGAGAATGCCACCAATTATTCCGAGGATGCCTAATGTAGTAACACCGTCAGGTCGTTTTCGTTCTAATTGCAAATTAATTGATGCGTAATTGTGGCAGAATAAATGTGTTTTTAATCCGACAATGAATTATGAAAGTTGATAAATTATATTAACTTTTTAAGTTTCAAGACGTCGATTTTATTGTATTATTCTAACGTTATCAGATCCATGTCTGTCTATTTCCCTTTGAATACCAGGATCTTGCTTTCTTCACGGGAGTTATTCAACAAAATCGGACATAGTTGTTTGTCTCCCCTTTCGGCTTGGTTTTCTTTCAATCAAGTTAATCCTAGTCTCTTGCTGTAATTCTCGGTTTATTTTGTCAGTATCTACATTTTCAAATGACAAACTTTCCAAATCCATATTCTTTCGAAAGATATCAACAGTTCCTGGTCCATATCCACCGTAATGGTTATTTGCTGCCACTATCCCTATCTTGACATCCTTTTCATTCTGCTTTACTTCTTTCATTTTATTGGCCCAATTTCTGATCTCTTCAGTTCTATCAATTTGTATTTTACCAAATTGATCCTCAGACAATCTTCGATCTCCTATTAATCTAAGGTAAACAAAATCAGATGTTACTACTGGTGGAGTTTGCAGTCTATCCATTTGACTCCAGACCATTGCTATATTGTTATTTTTAAAAAAGTTGTATGCTAAATCACTGAACCACGATGAATGTCTTACCTCTACCGCATATCTAAAATCCCCTTCAAAGAAAAAATCATGACTTCGGAAGTCTTCCAGTCCTTCTTTCAATTTGTAAGAGGGAGGTAACTGAATTAGTAACGACAAAATCTTATGTTTAAGTGGTTCCATTCTTTTGTAAAATAATTCTAAATCCTTTTCCACATTTTTAAATTTCTTATCGTGTGTTATTATTTTGGGAAATTTCGCTGTAAACCTAAAATTGTCTGGAGTCCGCCTATTCCAGTTTTTTACCATTAACTCACTAGGTATACTGTAAAAGGTGGAATCGATTTCAACATAGTCAAAAACTTGAGAATAATAAGGGAGCCTTGCCCTATTCTCTATACTTAGAGGGTAAAACGGACCTTGCCAAGAAGTATAACTCCACCCTGAGCATCCTATATAGAGTTGCAATTATAGATATTATACCATATTTTTAATATAAATTAAGGATTTTAGATTGGATATTCATCAAGTATGTAAAGATCAACAAAAAAAGTGGGCTCATGAAATTTCAGATATAACACACAGAAGTACAAGTCAAACATGAAAAATAATTTATTCTATGCTCTTTTTCAACTTTGCATAAAGTACTGAATCCTGTATCGTCTCCCTAATCTCTTCAATCTTCTTAATGGTGTTTTGATCCTTTCTCGTTTTCTTAGGATTATTATCGAGGCGAACCATAAGTTTGGATAACTCTTCGACTGCCAAATCTATCATTTTGGAATCAACCTCTATAGTTTTTTTTGGCATTTCTTATCGGATCATATTTAGTGAGTCCCTCCCTTATTAGTCACTTGTGTTTTAAATTGTGATTCTTGAAATTGAAATTATGGGTAGAACTTTGAACATTATAAACAACTCAGTCAATTAGAAAAGTAAATTTTTTATAATATTTTTGCGAATAAATATATCCGTCTCACCGGACTGATGGGAAGACAACTTGTGCTCGCTAGCATGGTTGTTCCAATACATACCTCCCATCAGATAATTGTTAGTAAGAATTTGCCAAAACATTGATATCCTTTACATTAAGGAAGGATCCAAACATGGCCTGGTACAAAGAGGATTTGTTATTGGTATAGTTTTGAAACTCAAAAAGAGTGCGAAAGTGAGCGAGATGATGACGTAATGGCAGAGAGTAAATGTTACAAGTCCACAGATTAGAAAATTTTTTATTTCCCATTTTCTCATTACTATTTCCTTCTTTTAAAGGTCTGATGGGAGGTAAGGATGTTTTATACCTAGTCCGCCTTCCTGTCGGGCTTTGAACCGTAATAAATTTTTTGGAGGAGTATATTTTATGCAGTTACATGATATCTGCCTAAATTGCGGACACAAAAAACATGAACATAGTCCAGATGGTTCTAGATGTCACAACGATATGTGCCCTTGCATGAGATTCAAAACAACACTCTTGCAATATGGCTCGGAAGTTACAGATCCGGGATCTTAACTATTTTTTCCTATTGAATTTCAATTTTTTTAAATTATACTTGAAGACAGTGAAAAAACTCTCTATCGATTCGGGAAGTAATGGCATATGAACTTGAATCGACTTTACCAAATTGTCCCTTGAAATAGCATCCCTTACAAAGAGCCTGTTGATTCTTTCATCACAGTAATATTCAAGTGTTATATTATCACTTTTATCTTTATTCAGAATTTTTGCGGCCCTTTCTATTGACAAAGTCCATCGAGCAAGATCGCTCCGATCCACTACAATTTTATGGAGAGTTTGAAGAATCTCTTGAATAGTCCTATCCTTAATCTCTGACACTAATAGTATATACACTAACTTGCTTAAATTATGCAGAGATAGAACTTTGATTTACAACAGTGTATTTTTGTTGTGACTATTCCTATCATTGTGGTTTAAATGACTAGTATTTCTAATAGATGGTAAGGAAAAATCATTTCATCTCAAAGTCTATTTAACTGGTTCCATCATTTATGGAAAATTCCGATTTGAACTGTTTTATAAGATGTTGATGTAAAGTAATTACTTAAACGAATAAGTTCCTTAATCGATTAAGTCCAGACACTCGCCGGTGGGGCTTCATAATTCCACAATTAGAAACCCATCGGTGTACATTCTTATAATTTATTGTCCGGTAGATATTACTACTGTAGAGAAATTTTGTCTGGTGGGATTTACTTGACTAGTAGGTAAGTCCCATCTCATTTAATTTACTGGACTCTGTCTATCTATCTCTTCTTGAATATCAGGATCATCTCTATTTTCATAATCAATTCTTTTAGATCTGTATTTATGAACTCCTTTTCTATGTCCGTCCCTAAGTTCCCTTTTGCATCTTGTAGTTGCTCTGCTATCTGTACTTAAGAACGTAGATTCATTGTCAAATGGGTTAGAAGTTGTTTCTACTGAATCTTTTATCTTACTGTCGAAGTGAGTTTCATGTATTCCAAATGTATTACCACAAGAATAACATGATAGGAACTGTTCATCATCCGGCGCTGGAGGTTCACCTTTCTTTTTTATTTTAGGACCTAGTTTGTTATGAATATCGTACTCTAAACAGTGTGGACATTCTCGGATTCTAAGACCATCATCATCCGCATTAAAATCCACAAATGCAAAGAATTTACCATCATAATCTCTTAATTCTGAAGTGTAACCTACTAAATCCAGGTTATCATCATATACTTGCATACATCATTATTAAAAAAACAGTATATTAGGAACTATATTGTACTAGTCTTATTGGTAGATTAATTGAAATTTTCCTATTCTTCTAATTCTGCAAAATTATGCTTGTGAGAATAATTTTCTGATTATTCTCTATGTAATTCTAGCATATGTTCTTTCAATTCTTCTTGGTTATTGAATGTCATTCCGCACGCAGCACATTTTT
>JAICHH010000136.1 GCA_025922715.1 Nitrososphaeraceae archaeon | reverse complement strand
CTTCGTTTACCAGGTTTTTTGTATTGGTAAATATTAGGTGAAGGTCATCTGTTGTGATCTCTTTTATTTTCCTGTTATTACTTATGCATGCACGAAAAAGTATTTCTTCAACAAATTTTTTAGGTAATGAGAGAATTCGTCCTAACCATTTTGTAATTTCTAGATTTTTAGTTTCATTCTGAAATTTTGATTCAAACTTTTCAATTGATATATTAAAGATATCCGAGCCATATGACGGAGGAGGTGCATATTTTAATCCTATCTGCAAAGTTCTGTGTCTTACTTCCAAAGGGTTAAGAAGTGAAATTATTTTCATTGTTTCATCACAAATTATTATATTCCCTTGACCAAAGAATTCGCATATTAAATATCGAAATTTATTATCATGGTGTTCAAATTTGAACAAAGCTATTCTTTCTGAACCCAATTGTTGAATTGATACTATACGGGATCTTTCAAGTTCCTTTCTTGCATTTCTAACTAAATCGTTTTCTTCTACTTGTTTGAATAATATTTTAGTGGCCCACAATCCTTTAGTAGAAATTACCAAAAGAATATCTTGTTCAGTTGAATGATGAAATTTTAATGCCAAAGAATCTCTTGTAATTGCATTGATTTGGCTTAAGTAGTAACCACCACTTATAAGCCGCAAATTTACATAATTAACAATATACCTTAACTCTATAGATGATAACTCCAATGCTAATGTAAATGAGAGTAGCTAAATATTAACTACAAATTTAGGAAAATCCGACCGGAAGAAATTAAACTCCCTATTATTAAATGAACAATATTTGGAACCTACTGATAAAATTTACTACATGCGAGCGATATTGGGGATTCTCGCAGGTGTTATTATAGCATTCAGTATATCTCCGGGCACTAATCAAGGAACTATACTAGGAATTATTATTATAATGGGTCTGCTTTTCTATATTATTTCTTATTGGATATCAAAAAAGATTATTCCTAATGTACCTAAAACAGAAAAAAGAAAGTTCGTTACTAACGGTATTTTTCCTTTTATTTTCTTGTTAGTACTTTTTATGATAGTGTCATATACGGGGTTACATCAAAACCTGGCAACGTAGACTGAATATGTCTTGGAATAGTAAATCTCCTGGTATTCCAGATGAATTTTTTTTACGAGAGGAGGAAGTACCTATTACCAAAGAAGAGGTTCGTTCCATAATAATAAGCAAACTCCGACTAAAGGAAAATGATTCAGTTATTGATATAGGGTGTGGAAGTGGCAGTATCACGGTAGAACTTTGTCTTCAATGTCAGAAGGGAAAAGTCTTTGGTGTAGATTTGGATTTCCAAGCGGTTAACTTAACAAAGAAAAATCTTGAGAAGTTTAAAGTCGACGCAGAAATAAGACTAGGAAATGCAATGGATATACTAGAATCATTACCTGCTGTAGATGCTATTGTTATAGGCGGGACTACAGGAAAAACTCAAGAATTAATAGATCAATCCATTCATAAATTGAATCATGGAGGACGATTAGTTATTACTACAATCCTTATTGAAACCATGTTTAAAGCTATGAAAACAGTTAATGAATCAAATTTTCTTAAGGAGATTGATTTTACACAGATAATAATATCAAAAGGACGTACAACTAAAACTGGTACAATGCTGTTAGCAAGGAATCCAGTTTTGATAATTTCCGCAACCAAGATATGAGTTATCCACTTTATAATTTTATTTTATGATTTAAATTAGTCAGTTTTCAATAACAATCAAATGAAACTTTTTTGTGTCGGTTGCGGTCCAGGGGATCCAGAATTGTTAACCATACGAGCTTTAAATTTAATTAAGGAGGCTGATGTCATTTTTGTACCCACTTCTAAGTCAGATAAACCTAGTATTGCATTATCTATTGTTGCCAAATATATTAACAAAACCACTAAAATTATTAATCTAGTTTTTCCTATGATCAAAGATAAAGATTCTCTTAAAGATTACTGGGAAAAAAATACTTCTGAAATTTCTCAAATGGTCAGAACTGGTAAAAAAACGGTATACTTAACAGTAGGTGATCCATCACTTTATAGTACATGGATTTATATTCATAGAGAATTAAAAAAAAATCACAAAGATATACAAATAGAGATTATTCCAGGAATCACGTCAATATTTGCTTTTGCTGCAGAATCAAAAATAAGTTTAGTGGAAGGTAATGAACATTTGTCAATTGTTCCAGCCTGTTATGATCTAAATAAAGTAAAAAATACAGTTAAATCGTCGGATACCATAGTTTTTTTAAAAGATGGAAGATATTTTGATAATGTAATAGAAATGTTACCAGATGCAGGCTTCGGTGAGGAATCTCAGATAGCTATAGCTCAAGATGTATCTACCAAAGAAAATATCCTTGAGATTAAACACTTAAAAGATCTCAAAGGTAAGAAACAACCTAGCCAAAAATATTTTTCTATTATGGTAGTAAAAAGAAATGATAGAGAATAATACTGTATATTTTGTTGGATCCGGTCCAGGTGATCCGGAGTTGATAACTATCAAAGCAAAAAAACTATTAGAAAAAGCTGATCTTGTAATATACTCAGGATCCTTATTGAATCCTGAAATTCTACAGTATGCGAAAAAAGAAGCAAAATTGTATGACGCTGCATTATTAAATAGAGACGAAATTTTTGCTCACTTGAAAGATATCGCCAAACAAGGAAAATTAGCAATAAGATTTCATGATGGAGATCCCTCATTGTTTAGTACTATCAGGGAACAGATTGATCGGTTAGAAAAAGAGGGAATTAGTTGTAAGGTAGTTCCTGGCATATCAGCAACATTTGGTGCTGCATCTTCTATGAACTTAGAATTGACACTACCTGGAATTACTCAAACCTTGATCATTACACGAGCAGAATTTCGGACCCCTGTTCCTGAAATAGAGCGAATTTCTGAATTGGCAAAACATGGAACTACTATGATTTTTTATTTAAGTGTTCATCTTATAAAGGAAATTGTTGAGGAGTTATTAAGAGGAGGACGATACAGTCTTGAGACACCAGCTGCTGTGGTGTATCGAGCTACTTGGAAGGATGAAAAAATAATAAAAGGGAAATTAAAAGATATTGTAGAGAAGACTAAAAAAGAAAAAATACTTAAAACTGCATTAATAATAATTGGAAATGTTCTTGAACCTAAAGAATATCAGCTATCGAAAGTTTATGATGCAGAATTTACCCATGGATATAGAAGAGGTAAAAAAATTATTACTAAGTAAAGATAAGGTTAGTTAGTTTCGTTATTTTTAATTAGAAATTCTTTTACAGAATAACTAAGTTACCATATTGTTTTAAATAAGAAATTTTTTCTTTATAGTCATGATCCATATTCATAACGATCTCCCAAAATTTTTTAGAATGATTGAATTCTTTCAAGTGTGCTAGTTCATGGATAATAACATAATCAATAATATCAATTGGAAAAGCTACCAAATATAGACTGAAATTAATATTTCCTTTGCTAGAACAGCTCCCCCAACGTGTAGAATTATCCTTTATCTTTAGTCTAGTATACTTGACATTCATCAATGTACTGAAAATATTTATTCTTTCATTTATTACAATAGATGTTTGTTTAAGATACCAATTTTTTATATATTTTCTATAATTTTTTTTATTTATTACGTGAAAAGTAATTTTATTAATAGAAGTAGATATTCTTGCATTATTAACAACATCTTTAGCTATATCTACTCTATATTTTTCTCCTAAATAATAAATATAAAATTTGTCATCATATTTCTTGCCAAAATTTGAATTAAACTTCTTATAATATTCATATGTTTTTGTTATCCAGTTTTTTTTATTCTGTAAAAAATTATTCAACTTTGCGTCATTAGAGTTTACTGGCACCGTTAAAAAAAATCCATTTATATTTGCCATCAAGGAAATTTTAGATGCTCTTTTAGATTCTTTTTTATTCAAGTAAATATATTCTGTTTTGGATATTGTAAAAGATATTAGCATAGGAAATAATAAAAATTTTTAAGACATTTAAAAACTTTTATTATCTAAAATGAACTAGTGTGTCTTTCATTCCTGGTTTCATATCTCTCTGGCTTCTTACCTTTCTTACAGCATCTTCAAAGTGACGCATAGTAACAAAAGCTTCCATTGTATGTTTAGACGCTTCCTCTGGATTAGGATATTTATCAATATATTCATGTAGTACAAGAGATATAGCAGTGTTTACAACTGCCGCTACGTCAGCTCCACTAAATCCATCTGTTAGTTCTGCTATTCTTTTTAGATTAAGATCATTACTTATGGGTTTTCCTTGAACATTCAGTTCTAGTATTTTTTCTCTTGTTTTAATATCTGGATTAGGTACATAAATTATCTTGTCATATCTACCAGGTCGTAATAGTGCAGGATCAATCATATCAGCCCTATTTGTAGCAGCCAAAACTACTACCCCATGCATCTCATCAATTCCATCCATCTCTGTAAGTAATTGGGATACCATTCTTTCTGTACTTGTATGACCTGATCCATCTAACCCCCTTATTGGAGCTATAGAATCAATTTCATCAAAAAATATGATACAGGGAGAGGCTTGTCTTGCACGTCTGAATATTTCTCTGACTCCTTTTTCAGATTCTCCAACCCATTTTGATAATAGCTCAGGACCTTTT
>JAICHH010000135.1 GCA_025922715.1 Nitrososphaeraceae archaeon | reverse complement strand
TAGGAGAATATAAAGAGAATCGCTTTCAAAAAGTCATTGGAGAAGGTTTTCAATCAATCAAGCTAATTCCTTTTTATAAATGTACATATTGTAATAAGAAATTTTCTTCAGAAGAAGAACAAAATAGACATGAACTTGAATGGCATATATAGTAAAATTTCTAATTGTGTAGTGTTAATACTATTTTTGCTAGAGTATCAAAGAAAATTGTGATTCATATTAAAAACTTTTAATCAGATATCTTACAGCAATTATCTTTATTTTCACATTTACAATCTAATGGTTCTTGTAAGCAAATTGGACAAATGAAAGTACCACAACCAATACATGTGTTATCTTTTAGATTACATGCCCAATGTTTGCATTCATTCATAATTTTCTATCAATTATGTTATGTATAATTTCCTTTGAATATCTTTTGGTATATATCTAAAAGATATATCTTAATAATTTTATGAACTTGAGAAGATATTGTATTGATTGAGAAAATTAAATAATAATAATAATAATAATTGGAATGATAATAATATAAACATGGGTCAAAAATCACTAATATGTATATATACAAATAAAGATAGAAATGAATTTGCTATTGGATTAAAGGAAGATGAGAATTTTAGAGCAATGACAAAAGAAGGTGAATTTTATACAAGATTTGTTGATGCTTTTGATAAGATAGTAGATAATGAGAATGAAATAGATTGGAAACAGGAATTACAGAGATGGATTGATGCTGCAAAGAAAAATGAAACTATATTTGTTGAAGTTGACCTGAGTAAATATAATGTAAGGTAATAGGAGAAAGGAAATAAATTAGATGTTTATATATAAGAAGAACGCATTTACCTTACCTATTAAAACAATCCTAATTCTTAATAATTGTATTTAATAGCATCATTTCTTTGAATTTGCTATTTCTTGGTCTGGTTCTTAATCTATAGCCACAACATGGACACCAAAAACCTTCCTAATTAATAAAGATTTGACAAACTTGGCAACGCTTTTGTCCTATTGTATAACGTTGCCCACCATCTTTTGGTTTGATTGCTCTATGACGTGTACATATTCCTTTACATACCAATAACTATCAAATTGAAAATTAGTCTTAAGAATCTATCTACACTAAAAATTAGAATTTATTATTTATATTTACCAATTAACTAATCAATTTTAATTGTAATATGTAATAATTCTGCCATTTCGTTATGTATTTTTAGTAAATTTAATCCTTTTTCTGTAGTCCTAAATATTTTAGCTCCTTCAAGATAGGCTAAGAGATTGTTTTCAATTAAAATAGAAAGATAATCCTTTAATTGGTTATAGCTAAGAAAAGCATTATACATAATTTTTGTCTTGGTTGCTCCTCCATTTGCAGCATTCAGTATACTATTTACGATTTCTGTTCTACTTCTATATTTCATATTATTAGATAAGCAATTTACTATATTAGTATAATATAATGTCTATTAATAATATAGTTATAGTAAAACATTCAAAAAAGCAGATAATAAAGTTATAAATAAAAAAATTATATCAAGTTTGTTTCATGCTCTTTGTACTGTTTTGCTTGTTCTGCTGTTACTCTAAAATAGACAATACCATCCTCAAATCGATCTACTAAATTCTTTGGAATATAGTATTTGTCTTTATCTAAGATTCCTTTTTGTGTTACTATATATTCTATACCAATTTCTTGAACTTCACCAAAGTCTGCATCATCTCCTAATCCTCTTGCTTCTTTTTTAATAACATCTTCTGGATTATAGATAGTATTAGAATCATTTGACATATTATGATAGAATGCATATTTTTATACTAAAAAATGTTCGTATTCAATTAGTTTATCTTTAGGCTTATTAATATAATTCATTAATATAATAAAAATATGGAAATTACTCAAACAAACATAACTGAATTTTATAATCTTGTTCAAGATCAAATTAGCAAAATAACTACACAAGAAAGAGTAGATATTAATCTTGTAAAGAATATAATGACAAATTTAGATTATCTTATATCTTCTGAAACTTACGAATCCCAAGAATGTCATATTCGTTATGGGGGAGATAATCTGGAGATAAAAATGTGGATTTTTAGTCTAATATGTATGTCTTGGACACTAATGAATTTAACAAATAAAGTTAAAGAAGGATATTGTCATAACATAGATCATGAACATGGAGATCCAAATCCCCGTGAATGTTTCGACGGAAGAAAATTCCATTATTCTATTTATCAAAAATGCATTAAATCTTTCTATGACAGTTTAGCAATTATAGAAAAAGACTTGCACAAATATCAGTTCTAATAACCCAGATGATAAAGTAGCAGTATATTCTATTTTACTGCTATGTTTTGTGCTGGATTTTAGTGGATTTACAAATCTATGAAATAGATCAAGAATCGATTTATTACAATATAGGATTAATTCAAGATTTTTCAAAACATTATTGACTGAGCCATTATTCTTCATATACATTAGAAATTCGTTTATTATTTTGCTATTAGAAGAATTAGGTAAACTCTGAATTTTATTAATTGTTGTCGATAACTTGGCTACCATCTTTGACTAATCCCTCTTACTTTAAAACTTATTTTCATCCTCAATTATATGAACCCATATATTCATCGGGCTCAGAGGTTTGACGGTCATTTTTGCCTGTAACCCATAGTTATCTTCAAAAGTGAAAGATTTGTTTATACAAAGATTTTGATTATATCTTAATCTAATAATTATTTATTGAATTTATAACCTTTCTTACTACCTCAATCCTTTGAGAATATAATCTTTAAAGTGTAGAATGGAAAGGTAAACCTCTTATTAATAAAATGAAGAAGTATGTACAAGTTGTCATTAAACAAAGATAATTCTTATAAATATGTTGGATTATCTTCAGAAATACCTATAGGTAAATCCAAATCTTTTTCTATAAAAGATGCTAAAAGTAAAAAAAATATCACTATAGCTATATTTAATATATCTGGCATGTTTTATGCTATATCTGATTCTTGTGCACATAAAGGTGGACCTCTTAGTAAAGGGTTTCTAAACAGCGATATTGTAACATGTCCATGGCATGGATGGAAATATTCTGTAAAAAATGGCAAATCCTCTCATGAGGGAGGAGACAGTGTAAATTCCTATAAAGTAAAGGTAGTCAAAGGTAAACTATATGTAAATCCTTTTCCATCTAATATAGGTAAAAGAGTATTCAAACCACATACAGCCTACTCAGAATTATAAAGTTCGGTAAATAATTATCTAATACAAAAAACTACTCTTACTAATACTACTGCTACTACAACTTCATCTAGTGAATTACTACAGGAAAGAAACAATTCAAAAAGAAGAATTCTAGGGGTATTTACAACAAATATTGAAGTTCTATAGAAACATATAAAATAATAAGTAGTTAGTATATGTTAAATTTCATTCAGGTTCGGTGGAATGATATGAAAATTTTAATACAATCTTATTGCATATATTGAAGTGGTTTGGAACAGACAAGAATAGGAATAATTTTTATGGGCGTAGGTGCTCTCATGTTAGTACTTCCATTAACAGTAACTATAATCGAGAGTTCTATTCGAATATTTGTTCCAATGATTGGTTTACTATTTTTACTTTTTGGTTTTCCAATAATATTAAATAGTAAGAAAGATAAGAATATAGAAACTTATAAATGTAAAAAATTAAATTAATATAAAAATTATTATTGCATGTGCATGTAGTAGAGGTTTATTCCTACAGTGTATTTAGCTTTTATTATTAGAAACTTATTCAATTCTTCTAGAAATTTAGTAGAGTCATTGAGCGAGTTGTTGTTAAGTAAATTATGTTTGTGATACTTTAATTTTGCTGGTATATATGAGTCCCATAATATCTAATATAGAAAACGTATAGGTAAATCATAGTATATAGAGAATAAGTGAATTATAGGAAAATACTTATCTTTGGAATAGCCTTTAATAAATTTAATATATGAAACTTGACAATACAAAAAAGTCATTTATTAGAACTATAAAACGTAGTGAAAACGAAAATCATTTCAATATTTCAATTCCTAGACTGTTAGCTAAAAAACTTCAACTAACCAATAAAGATTATCCGAAAATTTATTTAGACGAGACAAACAATTTAATCTTTGAAAAATTAGAGATTTGATTATAAAATTTGAGCGTAAGTAATAACCTGTACATACAACTTTTTAGATAGTTGAAATATAATTGAAATTGGTACGTACACTATCATTACAATTAGATTATTATTCTGATGCCTTTCCGATGAGCCATTATTTTTCATATACATCAGAAATTCATTTAATGTTATACTGTTAGTAGAATTAGGTAAATTCTTAATTTTCTCTATAGTTGTGGATAACTTGGCTACCATCTTGGAACAATCCCTCTTCCGTTAAAACTTATTTTGATTCTCAATTATATGAACCCATATATATATCGGGCTCAGAGGTTTGACGGTCATTTTTGCCTGTAATCCAATAATTAAAAAATTAACAAATTCATTGGGCTCAGAGGTGTGTGAATTGTTATTGACACAATATTTTTGGCCCATGAACCTCTTTTATAACATGATTCCATATATTTGATGAATTTAATATGATTTATTAGAATAGGACATTATAGCTAATACTATTTTGTTAGATTAATGAGACTATAAG
>JAICHH010000134.1 GCA_025922715.1 Nitrososphaeraceae archaeon | reverse complement strand
AGTAAAAATAAATCCTATATATACTAAAATATAAAATATTAATTATAGAAAAGACATATAATAAATCATATAAATCTTAATAGGGTTATTTATAAAT
Source organism: Nitrososphaeraceae archaeon (assembly GCA_025922715.1). Classification (GTDB taxonomy): domain Archaea; phylum Thermoproteota; class Nitrososphaeria; order Nitrososphaerales; family Nitrososphaeraceae; genus TH1177. The sequence continues at coordinate 4,585 of JAICHH010000134.1, read as the reverse complement.
AAACTTATAACCTTTAGCTTTAATATGATAAAGATAACTCATGGTGAAACAATTAGCTGATAGCAAGTGTATAGCCGCATATTTTTATTGTTAAATACAATAAGACTTAGTCATTATAGACTATAATAATTTTTCGGCGCCGAAAAATTCAGTTACTATCTAATTTATTGTAATTGTATGCTAAAATTATTTTCATATTGATTCCTAACAAAATAATTTACATAAGAAATATTTTGCTATTTTCATTCTTTAATTGATAAATTAAATAAGATATCGTCTTTATGATAGGTTGTTACTCTAGCTTATTCAGTATGCGTAATCCCTTTATGGGGGTTTTCTCAGCACTTAAAATCACTCATTAGGCAAATATATTTTTATAAAATGATTACGCTATCTAGGTAATGAGTATAAATACAATAGCTTTAGTGAATGTATTACATTTGTATTATTTTTTTTACATAATTACTATTAATGGAGATATAAAATAATGAAAAATTTTTCTTCTAAAGGCATTAGATTTTCTGGAGATTCCATAAAAAGCTGTGTAGGCTTTATTGACTTGGTAGATTCAACTAAAAATACCATTACAATGGAGGGTTTAGATTATATCAGAAGATACTATTCAATATTTATAAATTCAGTATCCAATTTAGTTAAAAGTAGTAATGGGAGAGTTGTTAAAAATATTGGTGATTGTTTGCTGTTTTACTTCCCCAAAACTTCGAATGAGAAAAACGAACATTCCTTTAGAGAGGTTATTGAATGTGTTTTGAAAATCTTAGACACGCGCTATAGTCTTAATGATGAATTGTCTAAACAATATTTACCACCATTTAACTTTAGGATTAGTATTGATTATGGTATAGTAGATTTGGCTTTAGTTGGTGATTACAGTCAAATAGATTTATTTGGATCAACATTGAATCTTTGTTCCAAGATAAATTCATCCTCTTCCTTGTCTATTCCAAATGAAATCATTATTGGAGATAATTTCTATAGAATTTTGAAATCATTTTCTTCTATTGTTAGGGATTTTAATTTTTGCAATAATGGTGAATATAAAATTACAGAAACTACTGGATATCCTACTTATAATATTAAAAGAAAAAGTTATTCATCATCATCACCTCTTATTACTACAAATGCTAATGATACAAGAAATGCTCAGCATGATAAACAATCAAGTAGTTCTATCTTTGAGAATTTAGATACAAATTATTATATTAATAGTAAAGAAAAAGATTTATTTTCTCATAAAAAAAATAATAACAACAAGAAAATAATTTTAGTTGATGATGAACAGGATATACTTTTTACTTATAGAGCCTTTCTAAAAGATTACAATTATGAAGTGACTTCTTTTACAGATCCTTCAATAGCACTTAATTATATTAGAGATCATGGCAACTTCAATGATTTACTATTAGTAATACTTGATATCCGAATGAAAAATTTGAATGGATTTCAATTACATCAACAAATAAAATCTATAGACCCAACAATTAAGATTCTCTTTATAACTGCTTTAGATATATTAGATGAATTATTAAGTATAGTTCCTGGTTTATCCAAAGAACAGATAATAAGAAAACCTGTTGATAGAAAGATATTTACAAATACTGTAAAAAAATTAATAAATTAAACAACTATTACATTATATATCCTGATAGAGAACAGTAAACCCTTGTCCCTAGTGATTTACATAATAATATTTTGACTCTAAGTCATTTTTAACTTTTTAAATTACCTACCTTACATATAAAAATGACAAATAAATAACGGAGAACTTAATTTGCCCAAAGTATAGATATTCTTATATCCTCTATGATGTTTCTAATCTATACTACATGTATAACCATAACAAATTAATTCAAAAAAATATCTATGGTTTTATCCAGTTATTTGTAGTTTTTTCATATTTAAATAAAGAAAAAAAGAGAAGATGAGGTTCAATTTGCCATTTGTTTTTCATTTTTGGGATCATAAAATGGGGAGCCATATATCTAAATACGTCATATTGCCTTCAATTTTTCTATCCATAATTGCTCTGGTTTCAGGCAATTCTCATTTATGGGTAACATCAGCTATTCATCATTTTTATATCGAATTATTTGGTGCTATACTTGCTGGAATACTTGCATTCTATTATATATCGCGTGCCCAAACGTTAAATGATAAATTCAGTCTATTTGTTGGTATTGGCTTTCTCGTAACTGCTTTGATTGATTTTTTGCATGTTATAGTTTCATTTGTATATATGGATGATATAATATTTCTTAAGTATTTCATTCCTCAAACATGGTTCGCAGGGCGCTTATTTTTAAGTGCTATGTTGTCTATAGCAATGATAAAGTATACTTTTTTTTCATCTTTTACGCCAGTTACAAAACAACAAACAACTCCAAAAGTAAATAAGGAAGAAAAAATATCAAAATTAGTTTTATTTTACTTGATCATATTTACTTTATTTGCTTCTATTATAGCCATCAGTTCACTCTTCACTGTTTTTCCATTTTCAGTAATAGACAATATCCCTTTACATAGACCATATGAAATTTTTCCATTAGCATTATTTTCAATGTCGCTTTATTATTTCTATAAAAATAAAATCTATAAAAATAAAGATGTTTTTTATACTAGTATAATCGTTTCTATTGTATTTGATATTTTTGGACAGATTATAATGTCTTATTCCGAACATCATTTTGATACCGCCCATAATATAGCGCATGTCTTAAAGGATGCAAGTTATTTTATCAATATTATAGGATTGGCATTATCAGGTGTTCAATATAATACTAGGTTAAGAGAAACCAATGAAATACTTAGTATCCAATATCAAAAAGTGAAGGAATCAGAAAAAATGAAGGACGAATTTATCAATATTGCTGCACACGAATTAAGAACTCCTATCCAACCTATACTTGGGTTGACAGATATAATGTATTCTAAAATTAAAGATGAGGATCAACGAGAATTATTAGACATTATAATAAGAAATGCAAAAAGACTTAAACGGCTTACTGATAATGTATTGGATGTTACAAAAATAGAAAGTCAATCTTTAGTTTTTAACAAAGAAAAATTAAATCTGAATAGCGTGATATCGGATGTTCTTAAAGAATATGTGAACAAGAATATTACACAAGAAATGGCAAAAATAGTATATGATTTTAAACCTAAAAATGGTATCTTTGTAGAAGCAGATAAAGATAGATTATCTCAAGTTATCCACAATCTTTTAGATAATGCCTTAAAATTTACATATTACAACCAAATGATATTTGTTATTGTAGCATTAAACAAAGACAAAGAACAAGTTACAGTCAGTGTGAAGGATACTGGAGAAGGCATCTCCGAAGAGATATTGCCTAATTTGTTTTCAAAATTTAAAACTTATTCTAATACTGGTACTGGATTGGGACTATATATATGTAAGAATATTATAGAATCACATGGTGGCAAAATATGGGCAGAAAATAATTATGATGGTAAAGGAGCTACGTTTCGGTTTACATTACCAATTATAAAATAATTAATAAATCCTTACAATAATACCTTGTAACAATAAAAATATACTACAATCTTTTAGGAAAGCAATACATCAGAAAGCCCTAATATTGAATAGTAATTAGATCTATATAAAAGTGTTAAAATTTTTATTTCTATTATTTTTGTATCTTTTTTGGACACCTACTTAATATTATTCTTCTGTGTTTTTTATTATGATCTATAAACATTCCTCGCAATAAAATATTCTATTTCACATTATATATATTAGAAAGAGTACTTATTTATGAAGTATGATGCCAGAACAATAAGTAATCAAAAATATAAATAATTGTTCGAGAAAAAAAACGTTTGGCTTTGTTTAATGTATCAACATTGGTTTTGTGAAATTAGTAAATGTATTCTCATATTTTAAATTAGATTTATATTTAAGGTATAGATATTCTCTTTCTATTTTCTTTGTATTATGTTTTTTTTATATATTTTATATTTTTTCTAAAAACTTTTTCTAAGAGTCGTCCTGCTCTATTTTTTGTCCTATTCAAATGGTCAAATACTATTATAAAGCAAATCTTTTGAAGCATTCTTTTAATAGATTCATATATTCTGTGAATTATTTTATCATTTATTTGAGCCTTGTTATTTAACTGTTCAATAGTTGAACGAGAATCACTTCTAATAATAACTATTTGTTTTGTTCTTTTTATTTTCTTAAATACTTTAAGATTATCAGAAATTGCGAAAAATATGGCAAGCATTTCCATTCTTTGAATACCAAACTTCTCATTTTTTAAAGAAGGTTTTAAGGATCTTATTTTGCTTTGTTTATTAAAGTGATTATGCCATGAAATATAACCTGAGGGAGAACCATCTGCATCAATTGCTATATTTAAAACACGCAATCTAGAATATATCTATCAAATATATTATATAGTCATTACGCATAACGTTGAAATAATTTTTTTATGGATAATTTTCTTGTAAGAATAAATCCAACCACTGACTAATTTTTTTCCTTAAAACCAATTATCAAATTATTTTTGATGTTAAAAATAAATAAAATTAGTATTGGCTT
>JAICHH010000133.1 GCA_025922715.1 Nitrososphaeraceae archaeon | reverse complement strand
CTTTCCAAGATTTCCAAAAAGAAAACAATAATGAACTATAGACAAAAGCAAATAAATTCTTTTTTTCGTATCTATCCCTTTGTTAGTAAAAATCAATATTCTTAGATAAATAGTTAATAAATATCTAAAGAAATACAAATTTATGAATAAGTTATTAATGTCAAAGAATCATCATTGTTCATTTACCGTTAGATCTTAAGATAATAACAAAATTGAGTCAATCTTATTGTCAGAGTCTTTCACTATAATGGTTTGTATAAAACAATGTTTCAATATTGGTAATGCCTTTGCGCACCATCTTAAATATAGTTTATATCTGCATTATTAAAACAATTTTTACATTATTATCAATTTCTTTAATTTTGTAATATAATCTCATCAAGGATACATAACATCTCTATATTGATAATTTTTTCCCCAGACAATTGTCTTTTTGAAAAAAGGTAAGCTGTAACTTTCAGCAAATTTTGTATCCATTTAGGAAAGTGTATATCTTTTATTGTTCCTACTTATTGTACATATCTATCTATCATTAGTACTCTTCCAATCTGCTACAATTACTTTAATAGCTCCATCATTCTTTAACTTACCATTAGCACCCCTAAACCCAATATATCCAGAATGGTTATTCCCCCATTCAGATACTGTATTATCAATAAATGGTTTGTATATTCCACTTGCCTTCCTAAATGGGGGAATTTCGAGCATAACATTTTGTTCCGTATAATTTATAGGAAATGGTTCTGCTTTGTTTAGACCAAATAAGCCCAATGGATTTTCATTTTCTGTCTTTATGTATGCACTTCGAAGTAAATTGTCTTTGGGATTATACAGATTATAGAAGTTGTTTACTGTATTGTCAATAGCAATTCCAAATTGTGTATTTTTTGATGTTGCTCTATCGTTAATTGCTGCTCCTATAAGATGTACAGAGGTAATATTATATGATGAATTATTATTCCATGTTTCGGTATCATTTAACCTTATCAAGGCACTTTCAACTACTTTTGCACCTAACGAATGAGCAATTAATCTAATATTGTGATTTGGACAATTGGTTCTAAAATCTGACAGAAATTTTGCTAGCTTTGGTCCATTCTGTTTTGCTATAGATTTAGCAATAGTCCATCCGGAAGGATTTATAACAGTATTTGAATCCCAGCTAAAAGCTACTACTGGAATATCATATTCATTCGAAATCAATGCTAAGTTGATTCTATCTATTTGTTCTTTAACTCCAACCTGTCCTGTCCATACTCCATGAATATATACTGCTAATTCTTTATTGTCAAAGCTAAGATTTCCATTTAATCCAGGAACATTATAAGAGTCATAATCTTGTACATTATGAGACAAACTCAGTTGGCCTGTCTCAAGGTTAAAGTGGTTGCGGGTCGATACTAGGTTTAATTTCTTATTTAATATTTTGAAAAGATTAGATGTAAAAGGTGGATGACGATGATGTCTCGCCAATAAATCCTTATACACAGACCAATTTTTCATACGTTGTAATTTGCATTATTCATTAAATATCTTTCTACAATTATAAAGCAAAATATAATTCTAGGTATTGTCCTGCAATATGTTAGCAAATTGAACTAGCAAGATTGCTTGACCCTTTAGTTTCTTTTAACAAATAGGTTCACCCATATATATAGAAAGATGGTCTGGAGTAGAATCCTTCATTTAGAGATTCCCTCACTACGTTGAATATAGCTTTTATGATTGGAAATTAATATTTTAAATGCTTTTCAAAGATAAATAAATTTTCGATTTTTTTGTGAACTCTAGAGTGAACAAGTTGAGATAACTATGCCATTAATAATCATAATAAAAATTAAAAAAATTAATGGTTGTAATAAGATTTTGCTATCTTGTTTACAAAGTTGAAGTAATTTTGAACTGACTCACTATAGTATTTTTGTGCAATCTCTATTGATTTGTTAAAGGTTTCTGTAGATGCCAATACAACGTCACTTATTCGTCTTGTAGCGTTTACAGTATTCTCAGTCACGTTTTGGTTAGTCTTATTGTACACACCTATATATCTTTGTGGATATAGGAAATTATTCCAATAAGATTTGGAATTATTATCTATAAACGTTGAAAATACTGATTGAAAAGTATTAGCAAAATCCTTTTGTAATTCTATATAGTTGTTGGAGATTGATTGAATTGTGTTATTGGTCTCTTGTTGGTATTTGTTTGAAGTTTCAATACTTTTATCAAGAATCGCTTTGTTCGTCAGTTGATATTCTTTAACACTATTGGTGACTTGATTTGTTGTATCTGATAGATTGGATGTTGTGTTTTCTATTTGTTGTCTTTGTTGGTCTAAAAATTTCTTAGTTCCTTCTTTTAATTCATTAGTTATTTTTTTATTTTCGTTTTGTTGATTTGTCATATTGTTAACTAATAACTATGTTTGTCTCCTTATAAATCCTAGTATATTCAAAAATTAAAAGTAAAATTAGAAAGTGATCATACAAGTTTGAATTTTATAATTTAATCAAGGTAAATGAAATTCATTAAGCATGATAGAAGAGGAGATAAATTATAGAAAAGATATTTTGTAAAAATTCTAAATAGATGTTATTGGTTTTTATTTCACGATTTTAAATTCATCTAATATATCTCCGGTATTAGTAGAATATCTTCCTACAAGTACATTTCCTTGGTCAATAACATCAACATTTAAAAATCCATAATGAGAATCCTGTTGATATACTACAAAAGGCTCTTGGTTAGAAAAATCATCAAAATCTATACCTCCAGTACCAACTATGAGCTGAAACATTCCTCTTGGAGATTTATATTCTGTGTTACCCTTTTCTTCAATAAGAGGTTGTGAGGAATTTCCATCATTATAAAATAATGGATATGTTCTTTGATAATTATGAGCATGTCCACTAAATAGTAAATCTACACCGTATTTTTCAAAAATAGGATGGTAGGCATCTCTATATTTCTTTATTGGTTCACAAGAGTCATGCTCTCCACAGAGTGAAGAATACAACTGTCGATGACTTGTTACAATAATCCACTTTATAGCTGGATTTTTGGATGCATTAGACAAATCATTTTCAACAAATCGATATTGGTCTGTATTCTCTAGGTCTGAAAAATCAGGCTCGGTACCAGGAAGATAAGAAGATTCAGAATCCATCATCATAAAATGGATATTATTATAATTAAAAGAATAATATGGTTTATCTAATCCAAAATGTTTCATATGTTGCTCCAAAAGATATGGTGACATAACATCATGGTTACCCATTACGGCTTTCATTATATCCGATATTGGCTTAACTATATCTACCCAACAGTTGATATCCTTTCCATAAGATGTATCCCCAAGATTTAAAACAAGTTCAGGGTCGTGATTTTGAATTAAATCCACAGTTTTTGCAGTATTTTTAGTACACCCCCAGTCTCCAGCAAGTGCAAAATTAAAATCAGTGAAATTTGTTGAACCTGCAAATTTTTTAGGATTTGCATTATATAATTCACCTTCACTTCTAAACTTCTCAGAAAAGTTTCCAACTTTAGAAGATAAAGAAGATTCTCTGTCATAGTCTTTAGGGTCATAAAACTCATCTTCAGGGACCTCAAAAAACCCATCATCCACAGATAAGACAAAATTTAATGGTAATTGTATAAATAAGTGTAAAAGAATTAACAGCAAAATCAATAAAGTAGCATACATAGATAATCTTCTTCTTAGGATACAAATCTTTAAAAATCTTTTTGAGGATTCAGTTGAGTGTTTCAAAACAATCTTATATTATATTTTTCAATAACATTTTGGAGAGAGCATGTATTAACTTTTTCAACAATTAACAAAAGATTAGATAGGCTGAACAGATATTACCGTATTCTCAAATATAGAAAAGCATTTGATTAACGACTTGGAACATTCTATAATTAGAGTTACATTAGGAATAAGAGAAAAGATATAGAGATTTCAAAAAGTTAATATTTAAAGATTGCAGTTTGTCAAATCCTATTTATTCAGTCCCATGTTGTTTGTAACCATAACTAATAACTTATTATCAGGTTAGGTGAAAACCATGAGTAATTCCACATTGGGTTAAGTATTATAATAAATCAAATAACAAAATTATTAAATGATATTTTAATTTAATTTCATTTTTCTATTTAAATTTTTTTATAGTTCATGAATGACATGCCCAGAGAGTTTTGAGTTTACTGAAAAAATTTGTAATAGAATATCAAAATAAAGTGAATTGGTTAGCAAATTATGGATCATAATTGTTAAACTAAATAGTTTCAATTTTACATAGGAGCTGACTAGAAGATTTCTATTTCTGGTTTTCTTTTTCCTAACCTTACCTATTATCTGGCACATTCGTTTCATAATGTGACTATATGCAAATTATTAGATTTGGAATATTCAAAATTGTTATTAAGGATTATATGGGATTTTAGTATTATTTGATATATTTATTATATACTATGTTACCTCAACTGTAAACATATTATTGGATTCCGTGGTTCTAGTATATTTATCGATCCAATAACTAGACTTGATTTTATAATATTAAGGACACCTCGGCTCTAGAAATTTTTTATCTGGATCAGTTTCGCTATTTCGTTTTTATTGTAAGTTATATTTATTATTCCCCTGTCACGGCTGGCCATGAAGTTCAATATGTTGCTTTATCTTGTAGGTTAGGAACCCTCTTGATATCAGCGCCTCTAAGCCTCATTATTGTAATAGGTAGATT
>JAICHH010000132.1 GCA_025922715.1 Nitrososphaeraceae archaeon | reverse complement strand
TATCAAGGTCTGAATATGTTGATTTCGAAGATTTTTTTAACGCAGGACATACTCCCCCATCTTTAAATTAGTTAAAGAGAAATGAATAATAAAATTAAGCAATTTAAATGATAATAAATTGTACTTACTTTTTTCCATAACTGGAGAATTTTAAGGTTATAATACTGAAATGTCTTGATTTAAAATTGTCTAGGTGATTAACTCGTAATAATTTAAGTCAACTATCTATTAATGATCCTTTATCCAATTTTTCAAAGAAGACTTGATGAAGAGGCTACCTTTATTAAGTGACTACAATAGATCATAGTCGAGAAACATAATAGAATTAGGAAGATCTACAATCATTTAAAAATTATACAAAGCAGTTAAAATCCTTTTTTTAGATTAGATAAAGAGAAAATAAGACGAGAAAGTAGGACTTCAGATCACTAGCTTATTGATCCAGGTCTTAATGGATCTTGTAAAGATAATTTTATGTATAATTAATATTTTGAAATATGAAGCTACCTACTCTATTATTGCAACAATTTCATTTCGTGAGACAGTTGATCCTTCTTTTACTTTAATTTCCTTTATAGTACCCTCTTTATGAGACTTTATAGCAATTTGCATTTTCATAGATTCAAGAACCATAATGGGATCCCCTTCCTTTATTTTATCACCCTTTGAAACAGAAACCTTAACCACTCTACCAGGTATTTGGCTAGTTACGTTATTAGCTTGATATGCAGTGCCTTTAGATTTTAATGTTTTTTCTATTATTTCTGTTATTTTTGAATGTTTCTTAATTTCAACTACTATTCCATCGATATAAATTTTATATTTTGTTTCCGTAGAAGGAAGTATTTTAACATAATGATATGTATTTTCTAAAATAAATTCAAATTCATTGGATGTAGATTTTAAAAGTTTTAGATTATATTTCTGATCATCTATAACAAATAAAAGATCACCAGATCCTTTATTGTAAACTAATTCAGCATTAATTTTATTAGTATTACCTTCTATTTGAAATTTCATTAAAAAAAGCCTCCATCCATTGACTTTTGACTTCTATCTATTCGTTGACCTGAATAAGATTTTTTTACAAATTCAGACTGTAATAAAATTCCAGAAATCGCGGCATGCGCTTTGTCTTTGTATTCCTGATCTCTTTTATGTTTCATCTTTTCGATTATATTATATTTATCGATATAATCAGTAGAGATATTGCCGTTAACAAAATTTGATTCTTCTAAAATTGTTTTATGGATTGGTATAGTAGTATTTATTCCTTCAATGGTAAATTCAGATAAAGCATTCTTCATTCGTATGCGTGCTTCATTAAAGTCTCCACCATAGGTAATTAATTTAGCAATTAGTGAATCGTAATACCCAGAAACATTACAACCAGGGTAGAGATAAGTATCAACTCTCACGCCAGGGCCAGACGGAATATTACAGTTTGGAACATATCCTACAGAAGGAGCGAAATCATAAAAAGGGTCTTCTGAATTGATACGACATTCTATTGCAGAGCCTTTTAATTCAAGATCCTGTTGTTTAAATGGTAATTCTTCCCCTTGAGCGACATGAATTTGTAATTTAACTAAATCCTTGCCGGTAACAATCTCGGTAATTGGATGTTCTACTTGCAATCTAGCATTAATTTCAATAAAGTAAAAATTTCCTTCCGCATCAGCCAAAAATTCAGCTGTACCCGCGTTTAGATAGTCAAGGGCAGTAGATGCACGAACGGCAATTTCGCCTACTTTCTCTCTCCTCTCCTTATTTACAACTGGGGAAGGAGACATTTCAATAAGTTTTTGGTGTCTTCTTTGAATAGAACATTCTCTTTCGAAAAGATGTCTACCATTTCCACTAGAATCTCTTATCAATTGAAATTCAATGTGTCTAATATTTGTTAGGTATTTTTCTATAAATAGTGCAGATTTACCAAAGGCTGCTTGTGATTCATTCGACGCTAGTTCAAATTCTTGCCTAAGTTCTTTTTCATTATTTACTAGTCTAATTCCCCGTCCTCCTCCTCCAAAAGCTGATTTTAGCATTACCGGATAACCTGCTTCCTTAGCTATTTCCACAGCTAATTCTATATCATCAACTACTCCATCACTTCCTGGCACGGTAGGAACTTCGGCTTTTTTCATGATTTCTTTACATTTCATTTTGTCACCTGCTAACTCCATCGCTCTTGCTGTTGGTCCTATAAAAATAATGCCATTTTTCTTACATTCATCTGAAAAAACTTCGTTCTCGGATAGAAATCCATAACCAGGGTGTATAGCATCGGCCCCAGAAGATTTAGCAATTTCAAGTATTTTGTCTATACGAAGATAACTTTCCGAAGCTTGTGAAGGCCCTAGTCTGTATGTTTCATCAGCTCGTTTAACATGTATTGATCTATTATCGTCATCTGAATAAACTGAAATTGATTTTATTCCCAACTCTTTGCATGCTCTTATAACACGGAGGGCAATCTCTCCACGATTTGCTATTAGGATGCTAGAAATCTTTGACATTCTCAAATTCACCTATAAATTTATATTTCCATGCTTTTTCCAAGGACCTATTTCTTTTTTTCCGGATAATGAGTCAAGGGCACCTATTATCATAGTTCTAGTTTCCATTGGATCAATGACCTGATCAATGATTCCTTTCTCTGCTGCAATATATGGATTAGCAAATTTTTTCCTAAATTCTTCTGCTAATTTCTTTTTAATTGTTTTTGCATCTAGAGAGCTCTTAAGTTCTCTTCTATGAATTATTGTAATTGCTGCTTCTGGACCTAAAACAGCAATTTCAGCAGAGGGCCATGCAAAATTAATATCTGTTTTTAAGTTCTTACTTCCCATGGCAATATATGCTCCACCATACGCCTTTCCAATGATACATGTAATTTTAGGTACTGAAGCCTCACAATAAGCATACAATAACTTACTACCATGTCTAATAATACCATTTTGCTCTTGATCGGTTCCAGGTAAATAACCAGGTGTATCAACTAATGTAATAATAGGAATATTAAAAGAATCGCAAAATCTAATGAATCTTGCTGCTTTATTAGAGGAATCAATATCTAAAACACCTGCTAGATACATAGGCTGGTTGGATACAATACCAACGGTTTTACCACCCATTCTTGCCAAGCCTACAACAATATTGGTTGCAAAAGTTTCGTGAATTTCAAAAAATTCTTTATCATCTATTATACTTGTTATGATTGATTTAATATCATATGGCTGATACGGATTTTCAGGTAGCATATCAATTAATGATGGATCCAGTCTATTTGGATCATCATTTGTCTCTAACGATGGTGGTTCTTGTAAATTATTTTGAGGTAAAAACGATATTAATTTTTTAATTTTCTCCATACATTCATACTCATTAGCCGCAACCATATGAGCTACGCCAGATTTTGTTGCGTGTGTAGAAGTTCCTCCGAGTTCTTCAAATGAGACATCTTCACTTAAAACTTCCTTAACCACTTCTGGTCCAGTCACAAACATCTGACCTATATTTTCTACCATTATTACAAAATCCGTCATTGCTGGAGAATATACAGCACCACCAGCACAAGGACCAATGCTAGCAGTTATCTGCGGAATTATTCCAGAAGCGGTGCAATTCCTGTAAAATATATCACCGTACCCATCTAAACTCATTACTCCTTCCTGAATCCTTGCTCCACCTGAATCAATAATTCCTATAAGAGGCGCACCTACTTTGATGGCTCTATCCATGATTTTTACAATTTTTTTAGATGCCATTTCTCCCAATGAACCACCCAAAACCGTAAAATCATATGCATATACAAAGATTTTTCTACCATTAATTGAACCAAATCCAGTTATTACTCCGTCTCCATAGAATTTTTGAGTTTCGGGATCATCACTCCTATGAGTCACATACTTGTCCAATTCAAGAAAACTTCCTTCATCAAGAAGAAGATCTATTCTTTCTCTAGCTGTGAGTTTTCCTTTAGAATGTTGAGCATCAATTCTCTCTTTACCACCCCCAGATTCAGCTAAATTTTTCAATTCGTATAATTTCTTTAACTTATCTTCGTGCATGGCTTCAGCATTTATCCCGATAATCTAGTATATATATATAACAAAAAATACGGCTGTGTTAATTTAACGAAACAGTATTAGCTATGAATGTCCTATTCTAGCATATGTTGTTACGATTTGTTAGAAACAGAAATTCCACAATTATACTTATGTATTCTTTGTATTTGTATTTTCTTGGTCCCAGCCTGCGAAATACATCTAAAGCACTAACAATTTTTAGAGATGAGCAAAAAAGTCATGTTGTTTTATGGAACTGGATTCAAAGATTTAATTGATTCCCTATATACAAAAACCAAAAGAAAAGCATTGTTTTAAACCTATTTTAGTCAATATCAAACATTCTTACCAGTTTTACAGAAGAAGAGAATTCTAACTTTATCATAGATGAGACTATGTTTCAGACACGTTGCAAACATGTTTGGATATGGGTTCCAATAGAACGTACGTAAAACAGTGCTAGGAATTCATCCATCTTAAGAGAGAAATATGTTTGTAGCAGCAAATTTTATTCGAACCCTTGTCTTCAAGTATTGTAAACATGCAGTATATACACAGATGGTGGTACATGGTACCAACAAGCATGCAACTTTCTGCATCTAAAACATAGGTTACATTCACCACTGGAAAAAAGTCTAATTGAAAGGGTAATGCAGTATTTCAAGGATAGAACCACAGAATGTTTTGATGATTACTATCCATCTACTAAAAAAATAAACAAATTGTGATCTCTCACATTTATACAATTGGGTTAAACTGTTTACCTATGCATACAATGC
>JAICHH010000131.1 GCA_025922715.1 Nitrososphaeraceae archaeon | reverse complement strand
GTCAAAAATTTTTTCATATATTGCAGCCAATAAAAACAGGCTTCGATTTGATCGAAGTAAAGTAAATAAAGATGAAAGATCTGCATAGAATAGATACAAAGACTTGATATTAGGAATATATATTGTCTTATTCTCTATACTCTATATCTCACTATTTTATTAAAATGTTGTAAGAGATATATCTGATTCGATGTCAAGCTAAATGAATCTTAACAATCATTTTTTACATTTACATGTAAGAAAATTAATAGTTATTGTATTAGTTAAAAAAAAAAGTTAGTTTAGGAAGTTATCTTAAAATCTTTTAAAATAAAAGCCATTTTCTTTTTACACTTAGTGATTTTATATATAAAAAAAGTAAGGATTTAGTAAAAGGGTTATCTTTCTCTTAAATCATCGATCAAGATGTGTTCTATATTATGTGTTGGAATTAATTCTCTTCTTATTAAAATATTAGAACTTTCATTTTGGTAAAAAGTGATTGTCACATAATCAGCAACTACTTGTACATTTATAGTTTCACAATTTTCTGAAGATTCAATTGCATTAAATTCTTCAATTACTTTTGTCGCAGGATTATTAGTAGGACTTCTTAAAAAATTGATAATAATGTTTTTGACTTCTGTGCCGTGAAATTTTATTAGTTTGTCTCGAATCTCATCCATAAATCTGAGATTATATTACATAAGCAAAAAATGTTTCCGATGATTTATACTAGTTAATAAGCTAGGTCTTCCTGAAATCTATGATTTAGCAATATATTATCCATTTTTTTATTATCAATAAATATTGAGATTCTTCAAAAATTAACATCTTGTATTATCTACTTTTTTGGTTTTTAGTGAATTTTCTTCTATTGTTAAATAGATTAGCCTGATCTGTTAGTTTACCGCCAGTATTGTAGATCTTATCTACATCTTTCTGATTGGCAGGATCAACCTGATCGTCCTTATCATCATTATCTTCCCTTCTTAGACCAATAGTAGTAGTAGGAGGGATTTCGGGACTAATTTTGGTAATTCTATATTTATTCTTAGTCTCTTTTGATACTTTGATATCTTTTGCAATATGATCTTTATTTCTTGTAACCTCTTTATTCCAAGTTGCAACATCGGGAGAATCATCTATATCAATTATATCTTTAGATGTTTTTGCATCATTTGTTACATCCATAGTATATATACTAGCTTTTCTAGATTTATGTTGTTTCTTTGTATTTCGATTCATTTTATTGTTTTAAGGAAGAGACGTATTTAAGTTAGTGTTACTTTTAAGTTGTTAATTTTTCTTATCGGATATTACATTTTATTATCAAAAATATTTATTTTAGTTAATTTTTATTCTTTATCAATACCATTTTGAATAATATAAAAATTACAAATCCGGAAAGTCATGTTTATTACCTATTCTAATGGCTCTTGGAATTATATTTTAGAACATTCTAGAACCAATGAACACTTTAATCCTAACATAACACGTATCACCCACAAGGTGGAAGATAATAAGTATAGTACAATTTTCTTGATTAGTTAAGGCCCTAAATTTTCCTGCAATAGTGATATTTGGGGCATTTTGATACTATATTTTTATTACCTTAATTTTGATATTATAATTGTTAGAATTTAACAAATTTCTTTTATGGTAAAAAATTATTTTTAATTAATTTAATTGTTATATTCTATTTAATTCTACTTTATAGCGATTACACTTAAATTTTAAAAGAGTAATACCATCCAAGAATTATTATAAGATAGATTGTTAAAGCAAATTTAAAATTGCCTTATTTAGAGTAACATAAAATACACTTGAATGGAATTAAAGCTAATATAATTCACTAATGATAAAAAAATATGCAAATAAAAGATGATAAACTACAAAAAAAATTAAATCCAAAATATATGTATCTTTTCAGAGTCATTAGAAAAAATATAGAGGATTGATATAAGTTACTAAAAAATTAAATATATAAATAAGTCTTTGATAATAATCATCATTTTATGATAAGAATTCTTTTTAAAAACGAATAGTATTTTAATACTGTAATTACTCCCCTTAACTAATAAACATTGAATTATAATAAATTATATCTAATGGTTATAAGAAATAAAGCTTAAATAATCCGGGGTAAAGTATAAGCCACGTGACAACCATTATTTTTCAACGGGAGACATTTGTAATTATATCCTCTCTTTTATTATTATATCCGATTTGCTTGATTTCTCTGACAATTGCTTATTCCACTGACACTTTTGAAGAGGGGAGCTTGATGCAACGTGCCTATGAATCTCTAAATGAAGGAGAAATTGAATATGCCTTAAAACTATACGATGAAATTCTTAAACTAAATCCTACTGATATTCATGCATTAAATTACAAAGGATTAGCATTGGCAGGCTTAGGCAATTATGACGAAGCTATACAATGGTATGATAAGGTTCTTAATATTGATCCCACAAATATTTCTGCACTAAATAACAAGGGAGTTGCCCTCTATAATTTAGGCCATTATGACGAAGCTATACAATGGTATGATAAGGTTCTTGCTATAGACCCAAATGATAGTGATGCAAAGTATAATAAAAGTATAGCATTACTTAGTTTGAGAAAATAAAATGAACAGTCTATTTTATATAATGAATCATTTGAGCCGCATCAATAACTATAAAGTATTTGTATAAATAGTAATTAAAATCGTAATGAGTAAATCAAATATAATATTAATCTATTTTACTTTGGATTTTTATAATTCAAGTCAATAGTCTTAAAGTGCAAAATAATCTTGAGTCTATTACATAATTTTATATTTTGAAATTCTCTAGATATAGTCTATAGTAATCGAGCTTGTCTGGATCGTATTTTTGAATTATTCTTATAGGTTCGCCATTGTTTATTCTACGTATTAATACATCTCGATGTACATAACCTGTTACAAATTTATATCCATTTCTTCTAGCTTCAGTTAAAAACTTCATTCTAAGATTGTGACCTCCACTTTCTCCCCAATAACCTGTTTTAATATTTATTCTTTCCAGAAAAATTGTATTTTTCTGTCCAAAATTTTCTTCACTAGTTCCTCTTCTTAACTTGTAGTATTCAAGTGGGCCACCTTTGACAAACCCGATAACCCTTCCATTAATATCATTTAATCTTAAACTGACGAGGATGGTTTTAGAATGCCTGATTGATCTGGCAAACTTTTTTTCGTTAGTGATTTCAATAGGACTATTAAGCTCCTTATAAAGACTTAGAACTTCATTTAACGTGATTGGATTTATATTTTTATTTTCTTCTGGTATAAACAATAAATTAATCTCTCTTTTTCTAACAGCATTTCTTATCTCTATTTCTTTTACAAAAGATTCTTTAAATTTAGCTATATTGTTTTGATAATTCTCTTTGTATTTTTCAGGGATTCCCCCTAATACACAATCAAGCATTTCTTTCTCTTTATTTAGTAAAGAAAAAAACTTGACTGATTCTTTGTTTATACGTGATGGATGCCATCCTAATCCATGAGCATTACGTCTAGCCAGTTCTAAAGCCTGTTCAAAGCCATCTAAGGCATAACCTGCAACTCGTTCCGAAACTGAAAGAAACCAACCGAGATCTTCATAATGTTTTCTTTTCTCAGTATCATTAACAGCTATACCGGCATCTGTGAATAACTGATTCATTCTCTCTCGTGCATGCTCAGCTATCTCTCCCTGAAAGGGATATGCTGTTCGGTGGATAATTGCAATAACTATATCTATATCTAAACCTGATTCATCAATACATTCTTTAATCTTCTTGTCACTTCTTATATGGGATTCAACAGCATCTTCATTTGGTTTTTCAAACCTTTTAAGTGGATCAAAATCGTGATAAAGAGCCGAAGTGAACAGATATTTTATATCCATTGGATCAAAGTTAATATTTCTATTGTTATTCTTTTGACCAAATGCTGCCAGTAAGGTGAAATAAGTGGCTTCTAATTCATGTTTTATGTTATGATAACCATAATAATCAACTCCTAGGCCATTTGAAGAAAATTCTGTGATTGCATGCTCAACTGTTTTATTCAACCATTTTGTTGAAATACCCAAACTATTTCCGACTTGGATTATTCTATTTTTGAGTATTGCCTCATCTGTTTGACCCAATTTGTATTTTATCCACCAACGAAAAAGATGTAATTTTTTATGAAATTGATACCATTCATAAGTTGATTCTGCTAGTGGATTGGTAAATGAAAAGTCTAAACTAGATCTTTCCTGAAACTCTCGTTTAGACAATACTACCTTAAACACCAAAGATAAATAATATAATAAAACCTGACTATAAATATCTTGTATTTATAAGAATTAATTAGAACATTCTGATTCTTTTGAATATTATGGGAATATTATATAATTATTTTAAACAATAATAGAAAATATAATAATATCAGTTAACCCTTAATTAGACAGTAATAAGAGTAAAATTACTTATTAGTAAAAGACATATATCCTAATTTTGAAACTAATTTTAGATATTCTAAAAGGACCAATTTATCGAGAATACAATATACAAATGTTTCATCTACATTATTAAAGAAAGGATTTTGTATATCTAATACAATTACCTATCTTTGCTGCTTATCCAAACAAGGTAAATTGTATTAATAACTTTAAGTATTTTTTCTTTGTTTTCACTAATAGTACAAGAATTGATACTAATATTAGTAGCATTTTATAGATTATACGGCTTCAAAATTTCTATATAATTTTCACATCGAAAAACGTTAATTATAGCAAATACCATAATGAATTTTTATTTATATTAATCGTAAATGGATGGATATTAAATTGAGTTAAGCGAGTTGAAATAAATAGATATAAAATAATAATAAGATCAAAACATAGAATTAAGTTACTTGTGATTTAAAACCATATTTATTCATAATTTCTTTAACCTCTTTGT
>JAICHH010000130.1 GCA_025922715.1 Nitrososphaeraceae archaeon | reverse complement strand
GGTATTCATAGAAGGATGCAAAAATCCTAAAGCCGTAACGATATTAGTCAGAGGAGGATCTCAGAGAGTAGTTGATGAAGCAGACAGATCTTTACACGACGCACTTATGGTAATGAAGGATGTTCTCGAAAAACCAGCTATAGTTGCAGGTGGTGGGGCTCCTGAAGCTTATATTGCAACCCATCTAAGGTCTTGGTCAAGCAGTTTAGAAGGAAGAGAACAACTTGCCGTCTTAAAATTCGCTGAAGCGCTAGAAACACTACCTATTTGTCTTGCAGAAAATGCAGGTATGGATCCTATTGATACAATGGCTGAACTACGAGCAAAACAAGGGAAAGGTAGCAAATGGACCGGAATAAATGTTAGAAGTACAACTGTCTCAGACATGTATAAACAAAATGTATTAGAACCAGTAGTAATAAAAGAACAAATTATTAAATCTGCAACAGAAGCAGCTTGTATGCTATTAAGGATAGATGATGTTATTGCTGCAAGCAAGTCTAAAGCACCTCCTGGAGGAATGGGAGGTGGCGGCATGGGCGGCATGGGCGGCATGGGCGGCATGGGCGGCATGGGCGGCATGGGCGGCATGGGCGGCATGGATATGGATTAAATCCATTTTTTTTTGAAATTTCGTTTTCTATAATCTTTAGTCGAAAATTTATAATATTAAAATAAAATCTATGATAAAGAGAGACTGCAAAATAAGCTCGAATTGCTAAAATTTTAAATTTAATTTAGACCTGTATGTAAAAACGCCTATCGTAGATCTTTTGGACAAAAATGTATTGTTTTTGGATTAATATAATAAATACCATTTAATATTTCCCAATTTTAAGCAACTTTTTCTATCTATAAGAAAGGCTTTCTATGAATTAAATCTGTGAAGAATCATATCTGTCCATTTTCTTCCTCCACTTTTCAACACATAACATTCAATTCCTGACAACAATTCCTTAACCATCTTTTTTTCATTTTCTAATAAGTCGTATGCACTTTTACCTTCAATTTTTATATGTTTAATTAAATCGCTATATGGAGGAAAAAGAAAAGCATCATCACTATTATCTATTGCTCTTTTTAACGCATCGTCTGAATCTATTTTTTTCACTTCCTCAACACCTTCTTCTGCTTTTTCTAAGAAAAACAAAGAACTTATCAACGTCTTTTGTTGAATTTTGGCTTCTTTTATAATATCCCTGATATGGTATTTTGGTGGTTTAATCTTTGTCTGTCCTATTGTATTAATAGTAAAAATTGGCACATTTTTCTCTGCTAGTTTATGCATCAAGCTTCTTCCAGTTTTTGAATGAACTAAACTTCTAATTTTCATTCCTCTTTTATCATTACTATCAGTATATTCTGCTTCATTCACCTCAGAAGTCTGGGCCTCAATGGCAGTTTTGTATGTATGTGCACTAATAGTCATCGATTTTGGAAAGCATATTCCTTCATTCGGAAGCCTAATAATTGTCATATCATCTGACAAGAAACTAAAGCCTTTTTTTACACATTTTATTACAGTAGTAGTTTTTCCAGTATCAGGTGGAGCAGAGAGAAAAAATCCAATTCCATTAGGGGTTGACATACATGCAGAATGTAAAAGGACGTATCCCTTTGCTAAAAATAGAAATCTCAGTATGGGTTCGATCAGATTAACGTAAGTCACATGCTTAGACTTTGAAATTAATTCATTAACAAGAATTCCAATTTTATTGGAGGCGATTTTTATTTGAAACTGGGCACCAGATCTTCCAAAATGTTCAGTATATTTTATGTCATAAGATACACTCCCATCTTTCAGATTATCAGTAATTAATTTTCTCTTGGTACGCAATTTAGCCATATCCGGGTCAGTAGAAAAGGAAGTTACGGATAAGGTAATATCAGGATCAATAAACTCTTTTGACTTAAAATACTCTAATTCCTGTAAATCTATTTCAGATTTAACTTTGATTATATCATGAATGTTATAGTAATACAAATACGCAAAAATAATATTTTTAATTTGAATATAAACAGTATTACTGTATCTTATATAACAATCTTCATATAATTGTTGAAATTAGAGTATTTTATCGCCATAGATAAATGCATTTATTTTACTTATTTTCCTGAAATCCTCAGTACTGATTTTTTTAGTGCAATTTATATTTACTTTATATTTCATTAATAAATAAGAAATGAATGATAAACTCTTTACTAAAAAAAATATGAAAAAATGTTATCAAATATACTCACGATAATTTTAATACATCGATTGGAGTTATTGAAATAGAGTGCAAGCGAATCATCAGGAAGTATTCAAAACTAAGAATATGTACACCTTATCAATAATCATTCCTACTTATAATGAATCTGATAATATAATCAAATTAATAGAGAAAATTAAGGAAAATCTTAACCCTAATATCTTCACTGAGATTGTTGTAGTTGATGATAACTCTCCTGATGGAACTGGCAAAATTGTTCAGTCTCATATAAAGAATGATGCGATATATACAGAAAAAGAAATTCCCTTTGGAAAAAAAAATGTCTATAATATACACGTACTTATAAGAAAAGAAAAAAATGGTCTCATACCTGCAATTCTTGAAGGTGTGAGATTCTCACAGGGTGATTATATTTTAGTTATGGATGCAGATTTATCCCATCCTCCAGAAATCATTCCTAACATGGTAGAGAAAATATTAACAGATTCTAACTCTATTGTTATTGCGTCACGATATATAGAAACTGGTGCAATAGTCGGGTGGCCATTTAGAAGACGGATTATCAGTAAATGTGCAGCCATTATAGCCAAAATTGGATTACGGGTTAACAATGTAACTGATCCTATGTCTGGATTTTTTGTAGTACCAAGATCATTATTGGAACATTTAAAAATAGATACTAAGGGTTATAAGATCCTTCTGGAAATCCTCGTAAAAACCAAGGATATGCCTATTCATGAGGTGCCATATACATTTACCGATAGAAAATCGGGTAAAAGTAAGATGGGTTTTAATGTCATTTTTGATTATATTGGTTCAGTTTGGCAATTATATAATTATGGTAGAGGAAACAAACAACAAAAGAAATAAATCAGATTTAAGCTACTTCGGTTATGTGAGTGAGTTATTTTGGTTGAATTTGTTAAAGAATAAAATTATTTGAATTAGGTGATGATGATTGATACAAATGACAAAAGATAAAGAGTTTAGTAAATATAATAAAATTACCTTAATACTCATTCCTTTAATTTTAAGTGCCTTTACACATACTTGGAATTTGCTTGACTTTCCAAATTTACACATAGACGAAGGACATTATATGAGGAAAACTTTATCTACAATGCAAGGAGAAGGTCTCCAACCTCAGGATCGTTATTTTGCTCCTTATTTTGGTCAAATATTAATGGCAGGTATCCTTGGTTTAATAGGTTATCCAGATTCTTTAAATCCTACCTCCACAGAGGATTCAATTGAAAATCTTTATACCGTCCCTAGATTAATTATGAGCATTTTTGCAGTTATAGATACTTTTCTTGTATACAAAATAACCGAGAGAAAATATGGAAACAAAATAGCGTTTATTGCATCAATTCTATTTGCGATTTTACCATATGGTTGGGTTCTCAGACGCATATTTTTAGAGTCAATACAATTGCCATTACTATTGACTTCAATTTTGCTCGTACTTTATCTAAAACAAGACCTTAATAAAACTAAAAATACAATAGGAAAAAGAAATATATCCTTAATTCTTCTCTCAGGTATATTTTTGGGATTATCTATATTTACCAAAGTCCCCGTATTTACAATGATTCCTGTTGTGGTTTATCTTATTTATATAAATACTCCAACAAAAAAACTAAAAAGTATTGGACTATGGTTTATTCCCGTACTAATTATACCTCTATTATGGCCTGCACATGCCTATTCAATTGGCCAATTTGACATATGGATAGAGGATGTATTGCATCAAACCCAGAGAGAAAGTAAACCACTTATCAATGCATTAACATCTCTATTTGAGGTTGATCCTATTCTATTCATACTGGGCATTTCTGGATTTATATATGCAGCAATAAAGAAGGATTTTTTTATATTGTTATTCGGTATTCCATTTCTTCTATTTTTATATTGGCTTGATTTTGTTTCTTCTTTTCATCTTATTATACTGT
This sequence comes from Nitrososphaeraceae archaeon, assembly GCA_025922715.1. Classification (GTDB taxonomy): domain Archaea; phylum Thermoproteota; class Nitrososphaeria; order Nitrososphaerales; family Nitrososphaeraceae; genus TH1177. The sequence continues at coordinate 839 of JAICHH010000130.1, read as the reverse complement.
TACCAGCATTTTCTATTGCAGGAGCTAAATTGATAGTAGAATTATCTAATCTAATTCCAAATATGAAGATAAGAAATACTCTACCTTATATTATAATTTCCGCTATAGCAATAATTGGGTTAACTTCAATAGTGTTGATTTTATCAGTTGACGCAAATTCATCAATTATAAAAACCCAAGCTGCAGCTGTACATTATATGGAACAAAGCAATAGTACTGTTACTATAGTCAGTAATCCAATGTTCGCGTGGATTCCAGAACAAATATTTCATATCGATATGGATCAAAGAAGCTTCTTTTCTACAAAGCCTATTAAAACTACTAATTACATAATAATAGAAGACTCTGGATATAAAAAAATCATGAAGGAGAATAGTAAAAGAGGTAACTTTCAAAAAATGTTGTATGCAGATACCAATCTAATTGAAACTATAAAACCAGATAATGAAATTCCAAAATATGACATCAAGATTTATCCATATACAAATCTAAAAACATCGCCTGTGTCAAAAGAAATAAACATAAGAGCCAATTATTAGGTTAAACTCTAATAATGTCTATAAATATTTCAAAAATTTTAATATATAAAAAAAGTAGTTCATACATCTATGAGGTATGTTTGGAATGTCAAATAGGTTAAAATATAATAGATAATATTTTGAAAATATGAACTCGACTAAGAGATATACATCAAAAGTTTCTTTTACTTTTTTAATTTTTACCAGTCTATTAATCTTAATAATAAATATTAATGAGATTGATGCTCAATCTAAAAAAAAGGACATAGATCCTGTATTAACCGATCCAGATTTAAAAACAGAGTTGGTAATAGACAAACT
>JAICHH010000129.1 GCA_025922715.1 Nitrososphaeraceae archaeon | reverse complement strand
GAACGTTTTGATATAACTAACTCTGATGAAGGAGTCGCTTACCTATTTGCAGGAGATGTCTCATTGAATCTTATCGGTGGCGGATTTGTTTATACCAACAGAGACTCCCTTTCTATTGGAGGGGTTTATCATTATGATTCTTTATTAGAAAATCCAGTAGAACCTTCAGAAATTGTGAATACAATGCTACGAAATCCTTTCATCAGTCAATTAATAAAAGACGAAGTTCCTTTAAAAGAGATAGATAAAACGCTTCCAAAAGAGGAGCAAGTAAGAAAGTCCTTTGCGATTACAAAGTTACTAAATAACTGGAATGAATTAAGACAACTTTATTATTCCCATAAATTAAAGAAGAAATCTCTCGAAGATAGAAAATATAACTCGGAAGAAGAAATAAAGTCAAAGCTTGATTATTTGACTGAAAAGCTTACCAATGAATATCATACCAAATTTATGACCAATTATATAGAACTTGAATACACTACAAAATTAGTTCCAGATGGGAAGCGAGGAAGGATGAAAAAACCATATCATAAAAATATATTATTTATTGGTGATGCAGCTGGTCGTGGTCTATTCTTTGGACCACGAATCGAAGGATTAAATGTAGGAATGGATGATGCAGCTAGAGCTTCCGTTGCTATTGCTAGATCTCTCGATAAAAATAATTTTGAATCTAATTATTTAGGAGAATTTTATAGTAGGTCGGTAGAAGAAAGTCCATATACCGTGGATATGAAAGAAATTGATAAACAATATCTTAGTGTAATTTTAAATAGTACAAGAAAAAAAATATCATCTGATGCTTTAGGATTAAAACATAAACTACTTTTAAATCTTATATCTAATAATGGTTTAAGGAATTTTTTCATAACACTAATTAATAAATATGGATATAAACGTCTACTTTCATTTATTGAATCTGAAGACGTTTACTTTAAAATTCCTATTAAAATTGCTGACAGGTTAGGAACAGTAAAGTCTTCTACCTATATTCCCCAAATACCAACTGTTCAAGATCGAGTTGCAAAATTATGTTACCACGAGGATACTATATCTCATATAAAAATTCTAAATTCTGGCAAAAATTTTCTTAAAAAAATGGTAATACTCTGTCCAACGAAATGTTACAGCTTAGAGGGTAATGACGTTATATTACAACATGAGGGATGTATTGAATGTGGTACCTGTTCCATAGAAACTGAATGGAGACATCCTCGAGGAGAAAAGGGTGTTATAATTAAATATGGCTAATTTTTTACCTTCTTCTATCTTTTTGCTAATTATGCATTAAAGTCTTATTATGTAACCAAGTAAAGACCTTTTAAAGTCAATATTATTAAATCAAATTTTGTGATAGGGAAAATAAATATGATATTATTTTGTTGGTCGATTTATTATTAGTATTTTAATTAATAATATTTAAAATAATACATACCTACAGAATTTTATACATAATACCATATCAATTTAGGTGTTCTAAGATGTTTTTTAAACTAACTAACTATTTTTTACAATTCTGATAATCCTTTATTATCAACTATTTTATTTCCGATATTCTAATTTCTTTTTTTCTGCAATAAACTCTTCATCATTTGTTGTATTACTTTTCTCTGCTTCTTCTTTAGTTAAATTGTCTTGGGAGTCTTTATAAATTACTATTGCAGAATATTTCAAGTCATTACCTGAAGTTAGAGATTCTTTACAATAATATTTCATATCTATATATTCAAATGTATTCCTGGTTTTGTCTTGCTTGTAACTTAACCAGATATTTACTTGATCAATCAATTCATCAAATAATTCTGTTTGAAAGGATTTAATTCTAATTCTAATCTCTTTTTTTGCATCAGTCATTTCTAAATATTTTCGCTTCCTTATTAATAATGTTGATTGTTGTTTACGAATTTTTTCTGACATTTTTTTAGAATTTTGATAATTATTATAATTTTATGTGATGATATACTTCTTTTTTTCATTTTTTATATATTACTATTTCTATATAATTTCATAATATTTAGGTAAATGAGTAAATGGACGAAGCGAATTATATACAAGTTCAACTCTTTAAATGAATATAACAATTTTATCGAAAATAATCTCTAAAGTTGGGGAGATTTTAACTGGTTGTCTCGGCTGTTTTTTTATGTACATCTAGATTAGCTTCGTCTACCTTTATTGCTTGAGTTGGACAGACCGTTACACAAGCCATACACCAGATACAATCATGTTCTCTTACTGGATCTGATTTATCAGTATAGTCTTTTCTTCCTTCCCGATCATGATTTTCACCTATGCCTGCACTTGTAACATTTGTCATTTCTACTGCGGGTATATCATGTTCACTTCTGTACCACTGGAATACTTGTACAGGACACGCCTCTATACATGCTCCATCTGCAATACACGAGTCCCAATCTACCCCAACGAAAGTACCATGGACTCCTAAAGGTACATATTCTTCTCCTCTAGTTTTGTATGATTCTTGAACTTGATCGTTTGATGAGGACTCGGCATCAGATCGTCCCGGACCCCATACAAAGTGAAATCGACCATCTTCATTTTTATGCTTACCTATAACTTTGTGATTTTTGGGAAATGCTGGATCTATTGGCATAAATATACTCATTATCTATTTCTTAAAAGTGTTAGGGATTGACGTTCTCAATTAATAGTAGATGAATTTATTAAACAATATATTGTTGCTAAAAATAATGTTCTATCTTATTAAAATAGTTAATTTTATTTGACGTTTGGTGATTTTCTATCAACATCGGAAGTTACTATCTTTCCTACTATCTATACAATGAACTCCAGGTAATTATCTCTATTTCTCCATATATTTTCATTATTACTTTACACACTTAATAAGCGCCTAGCATAATTTGAAATGAATCCTTTAATAATTAAATTTTAATGTGATGAGAACATAAAAAATTAAGAAATTTTAATATCATTTTTCTTGGAGGGATTCATTTAAATTTTATCCTTCCTTTGCTTTTGTTTTAAATACGACTGAAATCTCTTATATCTTTCAGGAACATGGTCCATAGCTAGTGATGTACCTATTTCCATTGTATATGGCTGTCCTCTCAAAAATGATTCCGCAATATGAGTTGGAAATTCCATATTTATTTTTGGTGGTAAAGGAAGTTCAAATGGGTCTATATATGCTTCAACAATGGTAGGTATTTCATTTTCTTCATTCATTGCCCTACCAATTACAGATTTTACCTCCTCTATTTTTTTTATAGTATATCCTTTACCTCCACTCGCCTCTGCAAATTTTGCATAATCTATAGGTGTAAATTCGACGGCATATTCAGGATTTCCGAGGAATGCCATTTGTTCCCATCTTATCATTCCTAAGAGGTTATTCTTCAAAATTATAATTTTAATAGGTAATTTGTACTGAACTGCTGTAGCAAATTCTCCCATTAACATTGTGAACCCGCCATCACCTACAAATGCTATGGACTGTCTATCAGGAAAGGCAATCTTTCCAGCTATTGCATAAGGTAAACCACATGCCATTGTTGCCAAATTACCAGAAACTGAAAATTTCATTCCTTTTCTCATTTTCAGGAAACGCGCAGCCCAAACAGTATTATTGCCGCTATCTACTGATACAATTGCATTCTCTTCCAATTCTTCTGAGACTGCATTTGCAATAACTTGAGGTTTGATTGGAATATCTTCTCTACTGCTTTGCTCTTTCATAATTGCCTTCCATTTTTCCATAGATTTTTGCATAGATTGTAAGAATTCCAAACTTATCGTAGAAATATCTATTTTACTATTTTTATAATGATTTTTCAAATTGTTTTTTATATTATTTTTAGGTGTTCTGTCTTTTAATAAGGGAAGTAATTCTGACAAAACCGTTTTTGAGTCCCCAACCAATCCTGTCTCCACAGGATATCTCAGTCCAATTTTTTCGGGCTTCATATCAATCTGAATTCCTTTTGCCTGACCTGGTTTAGGAAGATATTCCATATATGGAAATGATGTTCCAATCATAAGTAACGTATCAGTTTCACGCATAGCCTCACTTGCTGGTTCTGTTCCAAGCATTCCCAACCCACCTAGATTTAATGGATGATCATCGGGAACAACTGCTTTTCCAAGTAGTGCTTTGATTATTGGTGCATTTAATTTTTGTGCTACTGCCAATACTTCTCTAGAGGCATTTAATGCACCTTGTCCCACCAATATTACAATTTTGTTACCTGTATTGAGTATTTTAGCTGCTTTTTCTATTAATTTTTTATCTGGTAGTGCAAAAGAATCGAAAATATCTGATGTATGACCTGGAACCTTATGTTTGGAATAATTGCCTTTAAGCTTTTTCTCCTGAACATCTATAGGGATATTTATGTGACCAACACCCTTGCGCGCAAGACATGTTCTACATGCAATATCTACTGCCATCTCAGCTTGCTCGGGAACATGGATCATTGTATTGTATGATGCCACATCTGAAAAAAGGTGTAATAGTTTTACGTCTTGAAGAAAACTAGAATTCATTAAATCCGAAAAAGTGCTACCAGTAATGGCAATCACTGGAACATTATCAGCTTTAGCATCATATAGACCATTTAAGAGATGAATTGCTCCAGGACCAGAAGTTGCTACACATACACCTATCTTCCCTGTATATTTAGCATACGCACAGGACATAAGAGCCGCTGATTCTTCATGTCTTACAAGGACAAACTTTATTTTATCTTGTCTAACTCTTAAGGCTTCAATAAATCCATTAATTCCATCTCCTGGTATACCAAAAACCACATCAACCTTCCAATCAATTAATGCTTCAGCTACAATATCAGCTGTTTTTAGATCCTTGTATTCACCATTCATGATTGATAATAAATGTTAATAATAGTATTTAACAAAGTTTTTCTTTTTATTAAGCATTAGAAGCCAGAGATAATGAACTTTTGCATAATTTTTTAATCTTTAATTTATTTGGAAAATCAAATTAAAATAATAGAGTTGAATATCAGTTTATCCATTTCATTATAATGTACCATACACTAGTATTAAAATAAAAAAAAGGTTAAAGTATTAGTAAGT
>JAICHH010000128.1 GCA_025922715.1 Nitrososphaeraceae archaeon | reverse complement strand
TTTTCATTGTTTCTATAGTTGAGGTAATATACGGAATAGATACCTGTTTTCCTGTAACTCTTATTTCAATATCTGTAATACCATAAATACAGGAAATTAATAGTGAAGATATAAATTGACTTGAAATCCCTCCTTCTATCGATACCAAGCCACCTTTAATTCCACCACCTTTTACTATTAAGGGCGGGGTATTTTTTTCATTTGAAGAAAAAGCCTGGACACCTAACTGATTGAGAGCTGAAATTAGAGGTTTCATAGGCCTTGTCTTTAAACTTTCATCTCCAGTGAGAATAGTATAACCATTTTTTACCAGTGCGGCCATTGAAGTTAAAATTCTAATAGTTGTTCCAGAGTTTTCTGCATTAATTATATCTTTCGGAGTTTCAAATTGATTTTTTCCTTGTATCTCGATACAATTAACATTTTTATTAGCTTTTCCAATTTTTATTCCAAGCATTTTGCAACCTGAAATAGTTGCTAGAGTATCTCTACTAATAAGTGGATTACTAATTGTGGATTTTCCCTCTGCAAGAGACGCAATAGCAATTGCTCGGTGAGTATAACTTTTACTTGGAGGACATTTTACATTACCTTCCAGAAAAGATTTACTAATTTCTAGGTTAGCCAATTTTTTTTTCTATACTCGCTTTAGTATTATTAATTTTGCAAACTAATATTTTTCCATATTTCTCCAAAATATTTGTGATTGTAATGAGATTTTTTTTCTCAATAATAACTGCTATTGATGGTCCATTTCCAGAAATTGAAGCTGATAACGCTCCATTTTCTATCGAAAGAAGAATTGGAGTATAATCATATCCCATCAAAGAAGATACTAAAAGTCCATTCAGAGTCATGGCCTTCCAATAATCAGAGTTTTCTGCTGATTGAATGGCTTGGTCGAAAAACTCAGCTAAAATTTTTAATTTTAAAGGATTCTTTCGAGCTGAATTATTAGGAAGAAGAATGATAGATAATAAATCAAGAGGTCCCTTTTCTCGTCTTAATAATTTATTAGAATAATTATCTGTAATTACAAAACCACCAAAGTAACAAGCAGTAGTATCATCATAAGCGCCAGTTATTGTTATTTTGGCTTTCCGTGATGCATTAACTGCGGTATCCAAAACTTTAAAATCATCAATATTTTCTTCTACTAATCCATAACATGCTAATGATACTGCTGAAGAAACTGCACTGGAACTTTTCAATCCAAATCCAATAGGTATATCAGAAGAGAGAGTTAAAAAAATATCATTACATTGAAGTATTGTTTTAGGAATGCTATTATGGATAATATATTTAAACAAATTGCTATTCCTGTTATTATTAAAGATCTTACCTTCTCCTTGGCGCATATGGATTTCAGCGGTTGTCTCAAGTGAAATTCCAAGAGCCGAACCTTTACCAGTAGCAATAGCATTGACTATTGAAATTGCACCATGGACTGTAGCTTTTGTGGAAATAGAAGTCATTTAGGTTCTCCAAATATCCCAAATAAGGCCTTTTTCATAGCAATGATAGGAGCCTCGCAACCCGTCCAAATCTCGAATGCTTGTGCTCCTTGTGCAATGAGCATTTCATAGCCATATACCACTCTTGCATTAACTTCCTTAGCTTTTCTCAGTAAATCAGTCTCGATGGGTTTGTATACTATATCATAAACAATACTATTTGGATTTATATAGTCTCGTTCTATTGGACTCCTTTCATTGTTTAATCCAATTGAGGTAGAATTGATGATTAAGTCTGATTGTGAAGCAAGTTTAGAAAGATTACCAAATTCTTCTTTATGTGTATTTAATCCTAATTTTAAGGCATGTTGTACAAGCTTTGAAGCATTGTGAGATGAACGATTGACTACAATGGTTTCAGCTATTCCTTCTTCATATGAAAGCGCTGTCACTATTGCATAAGCTGCTCCTCCAGCACCAATTATCAAAACCTTTCTTCCTTTAAAATCGATATTTCTCTTATAGAGAGGCTGAATAAAACCATAGATATCAGTATTATACCCGACCAATTTGCCTCCGTCATTTTTCACTGTGTTAACAGCATTTGATATGGAAGCAGTATTGTCTAATTCATCGAGATATTGTATGATTGAAATTTTATGTGGAATAGTAACATTAAAACCTGCAATCCCAATTGACTTTAATGATGCTATCGATGTTTTAAGATCTCTAGAGGGTACACGAAAAGAAATATAAGAGCTTTTAATGCCAAGGGCAGAAAACGCAGCATTTTGCATTAATGGAGATAACGAATGCTGTACAGGATCACCTATTATGCAATATGTCTTAATTGGTGATGACATTATCTACAAAATATTTGTTAATTCTATCATATATTCTTCTCATTTCTATTACTGATAGCTGACCTGGTGCGATAGATTTTTCCAGTGAGGCATAAGTAAAAGGGGATCTTCCATAAAATGTACATAAAATTCGAGATATGACACCACAATCACCCATTGCAAATGTAATTAAATTACTATCTTTGAATTTATCATATAAATTTAATACTCTGAGAGAATCTGTAACATTTGTTGCCATTGTAACTAATTTTATATTATTACTAAATTTCTTCATATCGTAAATCTTTTTTTCTAGACATTCATCAGAAGGAGTACTGGAAAAATTATGCCATGAAATTAGGACATTAGACTTGTCTTTCAGATAATTATTTAATGAATTGTTTGCAATCATTGTATCATATTCTACATCTAATAACATGGGATTTGCATCATACAACATTTTTAAAAGTTTAAGTCTTTCAAATTCATTTCCTTTAAAGTTACCTTGTTGTTCCCGTGATCTTAATGTAAATATAGATCTTGATTTGATAGATTCAATAATCTTCATTGAAGAAGAAATTTCAGATTGATCTAAAAAATCAAACCGAATTTCTAAAAAATCACTTATATCTAATGCTTTGTTTATTGAAGAAGATAATTCTTTAATTGTTTTTGCACCAATTGAAACACAAATTCTTCCTGCCAAAATTAGATATTCATTAATACAATTATTTTAAATGAATATAAATTTTTTAATTTTAATTGTATGAACAATTTTATGATCAATAAGAATGTAAATTAGAAAACGTATAACCAATAAATAATAAAAAAATAAATCAATTCAATTAAATGTTACTAAATTTACAAATTGTGATGAGAAGGAATTTTTTTCCAATTTGCTATTAATGCTTCTGCTCTAATATGTATCGGTTCAATTAACCGAGATCGAGCTAACTTAACATATTCATTAATTATATCTACTCCTATAAATCGGCGTTGTAAATGGAAAGCAACTTTAGTTGTTTGTCCACTACCATTAAAAGGGTCTAAAATTGTATCTCCCTCATAAGAATATAATTTCATTAATCTGTATGGAATTTCTTCAGGAAAGGGGCAGGGATGTTCTATATAACCAGGAGGAATTGGAGGGATATGCCAGACTGAATTTGCAATTTCCTTTGTCCATTCTTCATGAGTTGCAGGTAATGTTTCTGTCCTTTCAGTTCTTCCACTGCTAACGTTACCTTTTCTAAGAACTAAAATCAGTTCATGCATGATATTTGCTCTATAATACTTTGGGTATGGATTAATAACAAATGAACCATATCTATTAGTTCCTCCAGTAACTTTGTGCCAAACTATCTCTTCATGAAGATTCCAATTTCCAAATGGTTCGACTAATTGTGATAAGACCATGTGAGGAAGTGGTAAGAGCGTACCATTTACAACTTCATTAGCGATAACTATACAACAGTAACCACCATCTTTGGTTGCATTGTATATTTTGTTATTAAAAATATCAATCATCTCTTCAAGATATTCTTTTGTATTGATGTTAGATTTTCCACGATAATATGATCCATTTTTTGAGATATGTGCATTATAATCAATTGCATTTCTATATGGAGGAGAAGTAATCGTTAACTGAATCGAACCTTTAGGAATTTTAGCGATTATTTCTTTACAATCACCTGATAAAATTTTATCAACATAACTATGCTTTAGTTGCATAATGGAAAATAAATTTTTAATCAATATTTAGCATGCTTTAAAATAATCGACTAACTAATAAAGAAATTTTATACAATAACAATTCATGAATATATTAGATATGAAAGAGCTTAATCTGTAATTAACAATTATTAGAATCCAAAAAGTACTGTTTATTTTTCAAGAATATATTCTTCAACTTCCATCCCAAAATGTCTGCCACTACTAGGTTTAAAGTATCCTAAAATTTTATCTCCTTGCTTAATAGAGGTAACTGGTAATAAATCCCCATTGTCCCGAATTAATTGAATTGTTTCTGCATTTTGTACTATAACAGTTCCTTCAGTGTTGTCGCCAATTGCTTTGATTAACCTCAATGGTCTAGTTTCAATTTTAGACCTTCCTACGGAGACAAGTCTAGAATTTCCCTTCTTATTTACAATATATATCTCTGTGCCAGATTCTAATTCTGAAAGATATGTAGTTTTCCCATTAGGAAGAAGAGTATAACAATATACTGCTCCCGCATTAACTCTAAACGGACGAGGAGAAGTAAAAGATGAACCTGCTGATTCATTATGTAAAAGAAATAGAAAATTGGATTTACTTCCAACTAACATTCCTTCTCCTGTCTCAAGCATTGAAACAGTATCGACACATACTCTTTCTCCTATTCCTACATCTCTAAAATCTACAATTTCACATACTTTCATTTCAAATTTTTTATCTTTTAGATATTGTTTAGATTCTTCTATTTCTTTAACATTTCCAGTTGAGAGTATCACCCCATCGACACCCAATTCTAACACAGCAAACATGGTTCTTACCTCTTCAGAATTTTTAGCAGTGGTAAATATTTTTGTTCTAGTATTTTTTAAATTAGCAATTATATTTTCCAATGGAATAATCTTCCAATTATCAGCATCTACTATAATATAATTGGCACCATTATTGATTGCACTCTCGATATCATCAATATCTTCATTTGAAAAAACTTTCTTATAATATGCCAAGGATTTACCTTTTGTCTTATTTCTGATTAAATCCTTCATAGATCTGCAAATTATAATATCAGCAAGTTCTGATTCATAAATTATTGTAAAATTTTTCTTTTTTTTTATTTTATTAGGATCTAT
>JAICHH010000127.1 GCA_025922715.1 Nitrososphaeraceae archaeon | reverse complement strand
GAAGAAAAAGCAAATGTATATGTTTATCCACTTTCTGATAAAGAGACTACGATATAAATTCAAAAATTCTATTACAACCATTATATGACTAAAATAATATATATATATATATATACATACATACATACATATATACATATACATATATATAAACAGAATTTCTGAAATTAATTCTTAATTAATTAATTAATGACTTGACCTAAAAGCATTACCAATAGTGAGAATCCTGTATATTAAAAATGATGTAAGCTGATTATTGAAAATTCTTAATGCATGTCCAGAGTTTGTTCTTCCATTTCTCAAGAGTAGGTTATCCAAATATATTTTTTATCAACAAAAAAAGTAAAATACATTTTATACTCTAAACATGCTGTTGCAAGCAATATGTTTATAATACTACTAGACTAATATAAAGAACATTAGTAATTGATTATGCGATATGAGCAGGCCTTTGTTCTTGACTGGATCCTTCCTTATTACCCTTTAATAACTGAATTAGCTGTTGAATTTGGCTAATTAATTCTATTTGATTTCGTTCCAAAACTTGCATTTTGAAAAATGTCTCTTGAGTGTTTCTGAAAACAAAGTTTTTCCAAATAGTTTCTTTATTTTGTTCTAAAATATTGACAAGTATATAGATTCTATTCTCTGGAAAATTTAATCGATCATGTAATACCTTTTTTAGATTATCTATGGTCATTTCTCCGCGAAGGTACAAGAATAAAATATTATCACGGATAAACCTTAAAGATGCTCCTAAAATTTGGTTATCTAGACCTGAATACTCTTGTATTTTATTAATTGGATTATTTTCAATGAAAAGTTTTACAATTACACTTTCTATTGCCTTTTCATATTGTTGATCATTTAAAGATAAGAGTTTCATGGCATCTAATTTTGGTAAAACTGATTTGGTAGTAATTGCATTGACTATTAAACTTGCATGAACCTGTGGTAATCCTAATTCGATAAATTTTTTGATGATCGGATTTTGGCCATAAGGTATTGCGCCAGCAATCTCTAATGCAATTATTGTTAATTGTTCATTTTGCTCAGTAGTCAAATCTTCAGGATTTTCTTCCAGATTTGTTAAAATTGATACTTGTTCTTCCTTCCTTAAAGCATTAAACCAGTTAATAGCATTTTTTAAATTTTGAGATGGATTTGCAAATAGAGACATTGTCTATAAAGATAAATAAGTTATTAAAATTTAATTTGTTCTTTAATAAGATTTAGGTTGGATAAGATTTTATCTAAAAGAATATCGAAGTGAATGTCATTCTCCTTATAGGTATTTTTATTTTGTATTAAGAATAGATTGGAAGAGGTTCTTGGTTGCAAAAAATCCAATTGAGCACTAAATAAATCATTAGTTCGAATCTTCTCCATAAAATATATGTAAAGTTCTGATATAAAACTTTAATTATATATTAACTGATGCTGCTAAAATAATCAATTGGTTCTATAATTATATTATCTCAACTTACCTGCCTCTTTTCCTGCTTGATAACACTCTTGCAAATAGATTTTTTCACATTCATTAGATATAGTTATGAATTTGTGTATAACGGAGATAATAGCAGTATCATATACAGATTTGATATCACCTTCAGTAAGGATGTCAACACCTCGATCATCGATTGTTTTTAGGATTTGTTCTTTACATATCTTCCTAATTACATTATTGATATCAAAAATATGTTGGTCAATCTCGGCAAGATTCTTGTTAGAATTATTAATACTATTATTAGTTTTAGTATTGTTAAAAATCATGGTGATCCCCAATATCACTATAATCTAATAGTTTATTAATTCTGCTTGTAAATCTTTTTTTTTAATGAATAATGAGATTTCTATAAATAAAGTTATCATATGAACCATTTAATCTGCATTATTTATTAATCAGACTCTAAATTTGAGTATTATATAAGATAGTTTACTATTATTAATTTTACTTTAAAAACTTGAGAAAAACTAATGAGAAAATATCTTGGAGATTTGAAGAATCCAATGGCCCAAATCCTTTTATTTTAATAACGTTAAATCACGCAGGCAGGCAAAAAATTCTGTTCTTGTTGAGATTTTACACTATGTTACTCTACTTTAAAAATGGATAGAAAAAGATAACAATAACCGAATCTATAATTTTTTATTTCTATTTTCCGTTTTAGATTTTATTCGAGAATATATAAATTAAGATTTCTAATAATTATTACAATATAAACATGACTGAATCTTTTCTTGAGGCGCTAAAAAAAAGAGTATTACTGTTTGATGGTGCAATGGGTACTGAAATTCAAAAATTAAATCCACAACCTCAAGATTTTCCCAATAATAAAGATGGTTTTAATGACGGACTAATACTAAGTAGACCAGAGTGGATAAAGCAAATACATAGAAGTTATCTAAATGCTGGAGCAGATTGTATCGAAACTAACACTTTTGGAGGAAACAAATTCAAATTAGACGAATATGGTTTCGGAGATAAAACTGTTGAATTTAACAAACAAGCAGCAGAATTAGCTAGACAAGTTTGTAATGAGTTCCAGGATAAAACTCATTTCGTAATTGGATCAATGGGGCCTTCAGGTTTTCTTCCCAGTTCAAATGATCCTGATTTGGGCCAAATATCTTTAGATGAAATAATAAATGCTTTTGCTCTGCAAGCAGAAGGTTTGATTCTGGGAAACGTTGATGCACTATTAATTGAAACAAGTCAGGATATCCTAGAAGTAAAACTAGTAATAGAAGCTTGTCATAATGCAATGAAAAAAGTTCACAAAGAAGTACCTATTATAGCAAATATAACTTTAGATCAATATGGGAAAATGCTTCTTGGGACTAATGTTCAATCTGCATATACAACAGTCTCTGATATGGGAGTCAATATCTTTGGTCTAAATTGTTCTACAGGACCAGATGAAATGACTCCTAGCGTTATTTGGTTAGATGAACAACAAGATTTACCTATTCTTGTAGTTCCTAACGCTGGTATGCCTCATAACGAAGGTGGAAAAGCAGTTTATAAAATGACACCAGATAAATTATCACAGAAACTAGAGGAATTCATTTTAAAGTACAAGAATATAAAGATTGTTGGAGGTTGTTGTGGAACGACTCCAGAGCATATTGCTGCATTACGGAAAATGATTGATAGTATTAAAATAAAATAAATTACCATGAACCCCTTTGATACAATAAGAAAAAAAACTACTATACGTATTTATCTTGTAAATTTTCATGTAATTATGATCGCCACCAAAAAAAAATTATAGGAATGAATGAATGAATTATGGTCAAAATTCCAAGAATTAGTTCAGCGTTAAATGCTGTTGACATTCAACAAAATCCTCCTCCATTAATAATAGGAGAACGAGTTAACAGTCAAGGCTCTAGAAAAGCAAAGGAGATGGTTCTAAAAGAGGACTTTGAGGGTCTTCTCAATCTTGCCAGAAGTCAAGTGGAAGAAGGAGCACACTGTTTGGATATATGTGTAGCAACAACAGAGAGATCTGATGAACATGATTTCATGTGCCAACTAGTAAAACGCCTGTGTTTAGAAATAGAAGCTCCTCTGGTAATAGATTCTACCGATCCTAAAGTCATTGAATCTGCAATTAAACAAATACCCGGAAAACCAATAATCAATTCAATCAACTTGGAAGGTGATGGAAGTCGATTTCATTCCTTAGCTCCTCTTATGATAAAATATGGAGTTCCTGCTATTGCAATGTGTATTGGACCTGATGGAATGGCTAAAACTTCCAAAGAAAAACTGGAAACTGCACAGCTCTTATTTGAAACAGGCAAAAAATATGGACTAAAACCTTGGCAATTTATATTTGATGTTCTAACCTTTACTTTGGCTACGGGTCAAGAAGAGTTTCTAGATTCTGCAAAAAATACTTTAGAGGGAATTAAACTAGTAAAGGAAAACCTGCCTGGTTGTTTTACTACTTTGGGGTTAAGTAATGTTAGCTTTGGTCTACCCACACATGCAAGGAAAATAATCAATTCTGTATTTCTATATCATGCAATAAAATCTGGTTTGGATTCTGTAATTATTAATCCAAAGGATATAGTTGCATATTCTGATATTAGCAATGAAGAAAGAAGACTTGCAGAAAACTTAATCTTTAACCTTCGTAATACAGCTTTAGCAGATTTAATTTCTTATTATGAAAATAAAATAAATACCTCCGACCAAACAAAAAAACAATCGGATGGAAATTCAAAACTTGATCTCGATCCGGCTTGGAAATTTGATAAAAAATGTTACTATAGAATAGTAAACAGACTTCGCGAAGGAATAGAATATGATGTTGTAGGTTCAATTTTGGATAATGTTAAAGATAAGGACACAAAAGTTGAAATATCCTTAACAGAATCAACCTCACCATCATCCTCATCGTCATCATCCTCGTCATCATCATCTTTGTTATTAAATGATGAGGTTATTGCTCATTTATCTAAGGAAGAATTACATGCAGCAGCTGTAAAGACTTTGAATGAAACTTTACTGCCTGCAATGAAGGAAGTGGGTGATAAATTTGGTGCCGGTGAAATAATTCTTCCTTTTGTTCTCAAATCTGCAGAATGTATGAAGGCCGCAGTAGCCGAGTTAGAAAAATATCTTATTAAAAAGAAAGATGTTTCAAAAGGGAAAATGGTATTATGTACTGTATATGGTGATGTCCATGATATAGGAAAAAATCTAGTTAAAACAATCCTAGTGAATAATGGATATTCTGTTTACGATTTAGGCAAACAAGTACCGTTGCAAACAATTGTTAATAAAATTAGTGAAGTAAATGCTGATGCAGTGGGATTGTCAGCCTTGCTTGTTTCTACCTCAAAACAGATGCAGATATTTGTTAATTATGCTAAAGAACATAATATACAAATACCCATACTTTGTGGAGGTGCTGCTATCAATACCAATTATATAAATAGAATAGCAAAGGACGGAGGAATCTATGAACAAGGTGTTTTCTATTGTAAAACTGCTTTTGATGGTTTGAATGTAATGAACAATTTAATGTCTGATAAAAGGAATCAATATATTTCCAAATGGAAAGAAAAAGTAGAGCTATGGAAAGAGTTCAAACCAACCTCAACAATAAATGTATCTGAGGTCTCAAAACATAGCGGTATCAAACCAGTTTTCCCACCCATTCCACCCCATACAGGTCTTCAAATTCGATTAGGAGGTCTTGAAGATATAAATTTAGAAGAAGTATGGAATTTTTTAAATAAAAAGTCGCTTTTTACGTTATCGTGGAGTTTTAGGGGAAAGGCTGCATCAGGGTTAACCGAAGAAGCAGAACAATTACTGATTGAATGGAAAAAAAGAGTTAT
>JAICHH010000126.1 GCA_025922715.1 Nitrososphaeraceae archaeon | reverse complement strand
TTTGTAATTTTTCTTTTATCATCCCAATGTCTTGTTTCAGCTTTAATTTCTATATCATGAACGGTCATTGTTTTTTGTCGTGTTATCTCATATGTCAATGCCTTTTCTATGTCACTAAAAGAACCTACATTTTTGATTTCTACTTTTTTTCCATTACCTATAGAAATATTTGCATCACACCTTAGTGAACCTTCTAAATTGGTATTACATACATTCAAATGTTCTAGTATAGAGGTCATTTTATTTAAAAATGTTCTTACATCTTTTGGATCATTAAAATCAGGTTCAGTTACGATTTCTACTAATGCTACACCTGCTCTATTATAGTCAATTAAGGCTTGCATTCTTCCATTTTCATAAACTAGTCGTCCTGGATCTTCTTCCAGCTGAATTCTTCTTATTCTTGCAATTTTGTCATTTTCTCCATACTTTACAGATCCTTCTTTTCCTATGCTTGTACTGGTACCGTAAGAGTCATATTGTGTAATCTGGAAATTTTTTGGCAAATCTGGGTAAAAATAATTTTTTCTTGAAAAAACTGTTAATTCTGGAATTTTACAATCTAAAGCTTTTGAAATCATAATTGCAAATTCTACAGCTTTTTTATTCAAAATTGGCAAGGATCCAGGCAATCCGATACAAATTGGGCATATATTAGAATTGATTTCTTTTTCTCTATAATTACAATAACATGAACAAAATAATTTAGTATTAAGTTGAGTTAGCTGACAATGTATTTCAAGACCAATTTTAACTGGTAATGATAATGTCATTATTATAGATCTGGATACGATGTATTAATATTAATTGATTTTTCAAGCACTTCCGCTATATCCAGTAATTTTTTCTCTTGAAATTCATCAGCCATGATTTGTAGTCCGATGGGTAGACCATTTTTGAATCCTATAGGAATTGAAATTGCAGGAATACCTGCCAAATTAGCTAAAACTGTGTTAATATCTATTAGATACATTTTTAATGGGTCATCGATTTTTTCTCCAATTTTAAAAGGAAGAACCGGAACGGTTGGGGATAGTAGTAAATCATATTCTTTAAAAAGATTTTTTAGCTCAATTTTAATCAAATCCTTTACTCTTTGTGCTTTAAGATAATATTTTCCATAATATCCTGAAGATAATACAAAAGATCCTACTATTATTCTTCTTTTGACTTCATCTCCGAAATTTCCTCTTGCTTTAGAGAAATATGTATTCCATTCGTAATCGTCGGGATTTAATTCAAATCCATATCT
Source organism: Nitrososphaeraceae archaeon (assembly GCA_025922715.1). Classification (GTDB taxonomy): domain Archaea; phylum Thermoproteota; class Nitrososphaeria; order Nitrososphaerales; family Nitrososphaeraceae; genus TH1177. The sequence goes on along the minus strand of JAICHH010000126.1, from coordinate 4,119 downwards.
TATATTATCAAATCGTGCTAAATTGCTGCTTGCTTCAGCTGTAGCAATTGTATAATATGATGCAAGAGCATATTCGGATGATTTTAATGAAGATTCCTCACTCGTAAATCCAAACTCGTTAAATTTATCTATTGCAGAATATATGCATTGATATACAGGCTCATCAGCTCCATTTATTAATTCTTTTAATAAACCAATTTTTTGGTTATTATTTTGTTCGAGATCATAATGATTATTGTTAATGTTATTATTTTTTGTGTCTATTGTTGTATTGTCATTAGTATCTTTTCCGGAGATAACTTCCATAATTTTTTTGACGTCTGATACAGTCCTCCCTATAGAACCAATTTGTTCTAAACTATTAGAATATGAAACAAGTCCGTATCTACTTACTAATCCATATGTTGGTTTAAATCCAACCACAGAACAAAAACTAGATGGACAACGAACAGAGCCTCCAGTATCAGACCCTAATGATGCTGTACATAATTGTGCAGCAACGCTAGCTGCACTGCCACCTGAAGACCCTCCACACACATAATCTAAGTTCCATGGGTTTCTTGTAAGTCCATAACTGCTCCATTCTGTAGTTGATCCCATTGCAAATTCATCAAGGTTTAATTTTCCTATTATTATTGCACCTTTATCTTTTAATCTCTTTATGACGGTGGCATCGTATGGTGGAACATAGTCGGATAGCATTTTGGAAGCACAAGTTGTTTTTAATCCTGCTGTACTGATATTATCTTTTACTCCTACTACAATGCCAGCTAAAGAATCAACTGTCCAACCTGATCTTATTTTCTTGTCTATCTGTCGTGCCTGAACAAGTGCATTGTCATTTATTGTTATAAATGAATTTATTTTTTTATCAACTTTTTTTATTCTTTCTATAATTTGGGATACATATTCTTCAGAAGTAAATTCTCCATTTTTAATACCATTTACAACTTGTTCAATATTTAGAGTATAAAGATTAGACATATTAACTTATAACTGGACCTCTTACAAACTTGTCTTTTAGGTTTTTAGCTATTTGATCAATATTAAGAGTTGGCTCTATAATCGTGTCTTCTCTTAATTCTGACAATTTTTTGAAAGATAATACTAATGACGGATTGTTCTCTTCAAATGAAATTTCATCTAATTTATCCAAATATTTTATTATCTTTTCAATTTGTTTAGTATAAGTTTCAAATTCAGTTTCAGTTAAATCTATCTTTGAAAGTTTACTCAAATGTTTTAGTTGATCTTTTGTAATCATGGTTGATCTATCACTTTTCTTCCCCTTCTTTCTTTCTTCTATGGCGCAAGTCTATCAATATCTCTTGGATATAATATAGCATCACGAATATTGTCTATTTTTGTGAGAGTCATTAAAAACCGTTCCAATCCTACTCCACACCCAGCATGTGGAGGCACTCCATAACTAAATATTCTCAAATGGTAGTCAAATGAATTCAAATTCAACCCTTTTTTCTTCATTCTATCTATAAGAATTTCTTTATTACTAATTCTTGTGCTTCCAGATGATATTTCTAATGATCCATACATTAAATCAAAAGATTCACAAATCTTTGAATCATCTTGATTCTCTTTCACATAAAATGGTTTAGCTGCAGTGGGCCAATCTGTTATGAAATAAAAATTATTATTTAACCGATCGTCATCAAGTTTTTTAATGAGCTGCGGAGATAGATCATCTCCCCACCTTACCTTTTCTCCGATATTTCTCAGTTTTTCAGTTAATTCTGAATATTTTAACCTTGGAAATGATTTGTTGTTATCATTAATTTTTTTATCAATATCTAATTCAGGACTATTTTTAATATTATCGTCTTCAGACAATGACTTTATAATAAATTGAATCATTTTCTCTAATAATACCATAATATCATTATAGTCAACAAAAGCAGATTCAATATCTATTGATGTAGCTTCTGATAAGTGTCTATTAGTACGAGAAGGTTCAGCTCTGAAAATTGGTCCTATCTCAAAGACTTTTTCAAAAGCCATTGTAAGTTGTTCTTTATATATCTGAGGACTCTGAGCCAAAAATGCTTCCCTTTCGTAATAGAATATTGGGAAAAGGGCAGTCCCTCCCTCTGAAGCTGTCGCTATTATCTTAGGTGTATTAACCTCTATAAATTTCTCATTTGAAAGAAAAGTGCGAATATATTTTAAAATGTTATTACGGATGATAAAAATATCTTGCAAATACTTTCTTCTCAAATCTATCGCTCTAAAATCTAATCTAGTATCAATTCCTGCAGGATTTCTACTCTGTACCATAAACGGCGGAGCCTGTATAGGAATTGAAAAAACCTTTAGTTCTAGTGGAATTATCTCAATTCCATTGGGTGCTTTTCTTTGAGAAATAACCTTTCCACTTACTCCTAGAGATGTATGTTCCTTTAACTGCAAGACTTGTTCATATACTAAATCTGGACATTGACCTTTTTTAGCAATTATTTGAGTGTCTCCATCTTTATCTCTTAACATAATAAATTGAATATTGCCATGGTCCCGAATGCTGGAAATCCATCCCATTAGAATAACTGTTCTTCCTTCCAGAGAGGGATTAATCTCTGATGAGTAGTGGGATTTTCTCCAATTTCCTAATTCCTCTTCTCTTAATATACTATTACTACTATTCAATTTTAATACCTAAATAACATATGAAAATTATACTAGACTAATTTATCCATAACGTTTCTAATATGACATCCATACTATAATCAATTTTTAATGCGTTTTTAACACTGATATAATAATTATTTGCCTGTTAATTTAAGAATAAAGAAGTATCTTTTACTTTCTATTACTTTCTGTGCACAATTTAGAAGATTTTTTCAATTTGATTTATAAATTTTCCTTTATCGAGCTTAATAATTTATATAAATTTTACAGCTTTATGAGGTTTTTTATAAAAATCATATTAACAAAATTTTGATAAAAGCTAATCCGTTATATTGTTTCAAATCTAAATTAGTTAGATATCAGATTCGAAACCGTGGTCGTGGGATCGAAGCCCTCCGAGCCCGTATTGATAACGACGCTTAAAGGCAGCCCATGTGTATAGATACGAAGAGAATTCTCTTGTATGAGCAACAACAAAACTATATTTTTGAAAAATTTACTCATGATGATCCCTATGAATCGTTTTTGTATGCCTTAAAAGCCTCAGAAACCAAAAGGTAATACCCAAAAAGGTTGAAAGTTGTTTTTGATTATTTTGTATCTATTAATGAGTTAAAAGAGGGATCAGTTAGAGAAGCAGTGTAAAGTTGTTTTAAAAACCTTGGAAAGTCCTCATTGGCTAACTTACTCTTTGATGAAATTTATAATGTTTCAAAAAGAAAGAATTAAGAAAAGAGAAATTGTTGCTATTACTGCTCATAATTACATTCGATCCTTCAAATTATTTATTGATATGAATTTTGATATGCCACCTATAAACTGGAAAAAGATTACTAGAGGTTTACCTTCATACGAAGGTGCATTATGTGATGATCCTAGAGACAGTGAAAAATATAGAAAAGTGTGAAGAATTAGTTATCCCAATCCAAACATTCAAAATCGGACAATTCAAGTCCTAATGCTCTTTGTAGCTTTCTAATTCTTCTGGCATACTCAATTTTTTCATTAAATTCCCAGTTTTTGCACGCAATAATATACCCAAGCCAAGCCTTGTGTAAAGCACCCCACGCTTGATTTTCGTAATATCCTGATTTCAAATATCTGTAGTTATATCTCATTGCTTTTTTTTCATACTTAAACGGTTCACCTTTGTATTTTCCTTTCCAAATTTTATCGTTAGTCATTCTGTATTTTTGTGATTTCACATAAGATATTGTCAGCTACTACTTATAATATGGTAAAAATTCACTACATCAAATGGCAAATAAAATTTTTTTTATTTTAAAAAGTTGCTAAAGTTGTTATAGATATGTCCTTCATACAATACTATATTTTAAAAACTTTTTGCTACAAAATTTGTTATGAAAGTTATTATTTGTTATCAAAAGTCATAATAATATTGATATTCATGACCAATTACAAACAATAAATATTAATTTACAGTAAATACTAATTATTAAATAAGGTTAAAGCAGAATA
>JAICHH010000125.1 GCA_025922715.1 Nitrososphaeraceae archaeon | reverse complement strand
TCTTTATCATCATCATCATTATTATTATTATTCTCATAAGAATGTGATAATATTTTTAAAAATATCCCAGCTATTAGTAGACTTAATACGATTGATATGAATTTCAATATAGAATATTAAGAAGGTTACATAAAAAAGGATTTCTAAAATTTAACGAAATGAATAAAAAGTTTGAACAAGTCTTTTCACTAATACAACAAAATCCATTACTAGCATATGTAAAACCAGACGTTCTATCGCTTAAACATATCAAAAAATAATGGCAATACAGGATAGAATTAAAATAAAAAGTTATCAATAATAGATAACTTTTATACAATAAGAAAATAATATATATAGAATGTGATTATTCATTGCTTCTGACTTTATCAAAGCAGAAAAACAAGTAATAGGCTCTTTTCAATCACAGGTAGACAAAAACAGTGGTGTAAACTCCTCATATGGATTATGGTATTTGTATAATCCACAGGAAATTGTTGAAAATCACGCAGTAATGGTAAATAACTTTACAAGTTGTCTGTTAAATGCCAGCAATCTAATAAATAATAATCTAGCTCTCAAATTTGAGAGTATACAATACAGCACTCGAACAGGCACATGATAATCTAAAGACTTTACTAAGAACAAATACCAGTTACGTAAAGTCAGTTAATTCAGACGTAAATACCAACAACAACAACTAAAGAACAGCTGGGTTTAATATTTAACCTAGTTCAATAACCTTTAATTATAAAAATATGTTCTTATCAAGCTTCTAAGTTATATATTTGTAATCAAACATTATATTATGAGTAGTGATAAAGACATTCCAACTTCCGATGGAAAAGAAATTATAAATCCTGATGGAAGTAGTATATCAGAAATCGAACCAGAAAATCATGAACTTAAAGAAATAGAAGGTTATCATATTTCAAAAGATACCATCCCTTCTTTTAAGAAAATACTGGTTACTGACGATGGAAAAGATATATCAAATAAAGCACTTAATTATGCAGTCTCTCTATCGAATTCTACAGGTGCAGAATTGCACATACTACGTATACTAAAAGACGTTGAAAAATTTGGAGATGTTTCCTTAGAAGGCTCCCATGAGATGTCACAAATGGATAATCAAGACTATCATAGAAAGATTAAAGGTGAGGTAATAGATGCTATGGAAGAAAAAATAAAGAAATGCCAAGAAGCAGGATGTAAAAATAAAGTTTCTTATAAATTTCTGACTGGTAATGTAGTTGATGAAATAGTAAATGAAATTGATAATAATAATTATGACTTGGTAGTTATGTTAACTTCTCATATAGATTCTTGGTTTAGCTCCTTATTTAGTGATGTCAGAAAAATAATAAGCAGCATTAGTAAACCTGTTTTAATAATACAATAAATTTAATTTATTTCTTTTTATCTATTTATTTTCTTCTTTTTTCTATGTTGCTGGTGTAGAAATTGCCGCAATTTTCAAAGCATCGTTTACAAAATGCAAACTTAAATGTCCTATTTGTAAAAAGAAATTCATTGAACATTCAGAATTACAGGACAAAATATGTAAAATGATCACAATAAAGCAATTTGCAAATATCTCTCCAGGTTTTGATGTTCAATATAGACCTTTCTTTGAAGATTGAATATCTTTAATTTTAGTTTGTAATTGTTTCTTTAGTATTAATTGTATAAACCCGCGAATGTAGTTGCAGGGTTCGAGTCCCACTTCAAGCGTTATATTCAATTTTCTATATTTCCAAAAATTATAATAAATGATAAAATAACAAAAGAGTAACTAATTTTCAAAAGAAACTCCCGATTCATGAGATATTATCTTATTAAATAATATTTAACTTTTGAAATTTTATTTCTCTTCTCTAGAGTAAATAGAACCTATTTATTTATACTAAAGAAAGCCTTGGCTTTAAACAAGCAAATAGTAATGTTTTAGAAGTAAAGATTGGAACCTTACACTCTATTATTATAGAAGATTCTTTTTTAATCTAGGCAATTATTGTTATGAAGAGATATCAGTCTGGTGATCCACCTATACAGGCACAGTAACCAAATTCATCTATTCGCGAGTTACAAAAATTGCAATACCCATATAGATTATAATCTACATTACTAGCATATTTTCCAAAATTCTTAAAATGATCATCTAATTCTTCTGGAACATTCTCAATAGAAATATCGTGAGAATTATTTTCATATCCCATAATGGTTAATTATAGTGAACATAATTAAAAAATATTATAATTATAATATGTGTTAGTTATATCATATTGAGTATGCTTAATTAATTAGTTGAAGAAAATTATTCTTAATCTTTAGATTTTTACTTCATTTTTGAGAAAATTGCCAGACTTTCTCTAGTTATCAATTCGTTAACCTTCAGTAACTGCATAATAGACGACGATTAATTGTAAATTATATTTTATCTTCGTTTCTTTTTGTAGTTGGTTGTTATTCTTGTTTTTTGTTCTCTATCTTGAAACCATAAATTAAATTTGTCTTCTATTTTTCAGAGTTTTACTTTCTTGCAATTACTATATAACTAGCACTAAAAAACCTCTAAAGCTGAATCCTAAGGTCATTATCTATTTATTAAAAAATAATATATATAATTATCCAGTAATGGGATCTTTATAGATTATCATTCTACATAGTGCTCATGTATTAATTGGTCATACATTCTAATTGATTTAATATTTACAAATTCTAGCATGCCATATCTTGATAGTTCCCTCCCAAATCCGCTTTTTTTAATACCACCAAATGGAACCCTAGGATCTGAAACTACTACATTATTGACAGATACTATGCCTGATTTTATGATATTAGATAATATTTCTGCATTTTCAAGGTCTTGAGTCCAAATACTAGCTCCAAGACCGAATTCAGAGTCATTTGCAAGTTTTATAGCTTCCTTTTCATTTTCAGCTATAAGAATAGGTGCAACCGGCCCGAATACTTCCTCATTTACTATGCGCATATTTGGAGTAGTATTGCCAAGAATAGTCGGCTTATAGAAATAACCTTTACTTCCTATTTGTTCTCCACCTGTAACGACTTCCGCTCCTTCTTTAATAGAGTCGTTAACTTGTGCATCTATATTCTTTAATGCCTTTGAATTTACAAGTGGTCCTATATCAGTATCATCAGAAGAAGGATCGCCAACTTTAAGTTTCTCTGTATTTTGAATAAACTTTTCGATAAACTCATTTGCAATATTTTTTACTACAATAAATCTTTTTGATGCAATACAACTTTGACCACAATTTATAAATCGACCCTTTACTGCCCCTAATGAAGCTTTGTCAATATCGGCGTCTGCACATACAATAAAAGGATCGCTACCTCCTAATTCAAGTACAGTCTTCTTTAATTGGGATGTTGCTCTCTGTGCAACTTTGGCACCGACAGGAACACTTCCAGTAAATGTAACAGCATTTACATCTGAATCTACGAGTATTTCTGCAACACTAGAGTCTCCTATTACTGTCTTAAATATTCCTTCAGATAATCCAGCTTTATCAAAGGTTTTTTCAATTTCTATTCCACATTGCATGGTTGCACTAGCTGGTTTTAATACAATTGTATTTCCTGCTATTAATGAAGGAGCAGCAAATCTTAATGCCTGCCAATATGGGAAATTCCATGGCATTATGCTTGCTATAACGCCTAATGGTTCGAATTTTATAATACTCTTTCTTGCATCAGTATTAAAAGATTCATCGTGAATAAAGTTCTTTCCGTTATCTGCAAAATATTCAACAGCCCATACACATTTATCAATCTCAGCTCTTGCTTCTTTTATTGCTTTACCCATTTCATTTGTAGCTGTTCTAGAAAGATTTTCTTTGTTCTTTCTTAATTCATTAGCAACATGATAGAGAGAATCAATCCGTTTGTCCAAGTCTTTCTCCCATTCTTTGTAGGCATCTCGGGCTTTCTTTACAAACATACTTACATTATCTTTTGTCATTATAGCATATTTTTTGAGAATTTCCTCTGTTGTCGGATTTATGGTTGTTAATTCAGCAGAGTTTGTCAAGGATTTATTACACCTCTACCAAGAATTTTACCATCCTTTAACATTCTTAAGGCTTTTGTAGCCTCATCAAGTCTGAATTTATTAGAGATAATCGGTTTTATTATGCCTCTCTTTGCCAATGAAACAAGTTCTATTAAATCATTCATACTTCCAGTATAAGATCCAATTAATTTGTACGACCTCGTGGGCATTGTAATTAAATTCAATTTTAATTCACCACCAAAAAGTCCAACTAATACCAATTTTGCTCTTCTTCTAAGAAAATTGATATCAGTTTCTACTGTTGACGAAGCATTAACAAAATCGATTACCGCATCAGCCCCCATTTTCTCAGTTAATTCCATAACTGCTTTCACAGGATCTTCCTTTTGTGAATTGATAATATTATCAGCTCCGTTTTCTTTTGCTGCTTTAAGCTTATTGTTATCTCTATCTAAAGCAATTATTCTTGAACCTGTTATTGCCTTTGCTAATTGTATGGCCATCAATCCAAGTCCTCCTGTCCCAACAATTACTACATTATCATTAGGTGTCAGATTACCATTCTTTACAGCACCATATGCTGTAAGTGCAGAACATGATAAAGGCGCACTTGTATCAGTATCAATTTCATCTCCAAGTTTAACTAAGTATTTGTAACTTGGTACTAAAACATAATCTGCATATCCCCCGTCATTATAAATTCCTAAGGATCTTGGTTTATCACAAAGATTTTCTTCTCCTGTTCTACATGCAGGACAAAGTCCTTCCCCAATCCATGGAAAAACAAGAACTTTTTCATTCTTTGCAAAACCTTCTGTCTGTTCGCCTAGACTATCTATTACCCCAGCAATTTCATGTCCTGGCGTTAAAGGATATTTTACTCCTCTGTCGGTAGTTTTCAAAAATTGACCTTGTGGACCTTCATATCCTCCTTCCCATAAGTGAATATCACTATGGCAAACTCCAGACGATTGAACTTTTACCAACACTTGAGAGCCTTTAGGTTTTGGAGTTTTATTTTCTTGTATTTGAAGAGGTTGATTAATTTCAGTAATTTTAGCAGATTTCATTTCTAATTTTACCCATTAATAATTTATTTTTTGACGTCAATAAAATATTAAATTAATACAAAATATATTAAGATTATCTATTTAAATTCTCGATTATTATTTTCGAACATTGATATTATTATTATAAAATATATATATAATATTCTGTGATCCTAATAAATGTAAATAATCTTAAATGATCAGCTAATATTCTAATTTTGTTACGAACTTTTAGACATCTTTTGATTACTTGTTTGGAGTTCTTCATCTTTTATCGAATTCTTTATAATGTTTACTCAAAAATCAGATTTTCATAAATGTATA
>JAICHH010000124.1 GCA_025922715.1 Nitrososphaeraceae archaeon | reverse complement strand
TTTATAACCGAATGGCCTTTAAAGTTAAAACCTTTTTATATTCTTGAAAATGAACATGATCATTTCCTTTCTGATTCATTTGACTTACAAATTGGGTATCTAGAATTAATTTCAGGAGGATCAAGACAACATGATCCCTCTAAAATAAGAAATAGACTAGCCGAACAGGATCTGAATCCCGATAAATTTACAGAACACTTAAAGGTATTTGATTGGGGAATGCCACCACACGCTGGTTGTGGTTTAGGTCTTGATAGATTAATTATGTGTTTAACAGGATCAATGAATGTAAGAGAAGTTGTGTTATATCCCAGAGATCCTAATAGAATTAGTCCTTAATTGGGAGTATCCTAATTTCCTGTATTTGATCTAGCTTATCAAATGTAAATGCTTTAAAGGTATGAGAAGAAGTGGAGTAAATTATCCAAATAACAGGATTAATCAACATAAAAATTTTATCCATATATGAAGGAATGGGTTGAGAAGGATGTGAGTGGAAGATCGCAATAATATCTAAATTCATTAATCTAGCTTTATTATAGGCATGGTAGAGATCGTCAGCATCGATAGTAAATTCGATCGAAGAGTGCGAAGAATTGTTCATAGGTAAAATATATTCGACAACCCGTTTGTTACTAGATCCTTTACCTAACAATATTGCACAAGATTCATTTGGTAATTTGTCAATTGCTAATCTCTCGAGTGTATCTAAATGACTATGAAGGATTAAAATATATTCTTGATCCATAAAAATTAGAAAGAAAGAATCCTTTATATCTATAAACAAAAAAGAACAAAATAAAATGTCATTAGTTATTCGTTCAATATTGAAATAATGAATGATAATATTCTATTGTTGGGAATTTTAGTTAGATAGAAATTCAATGATATTTAGAAATAAATGAACTAAATTATTCTAACTGGAATTTTGCCTTCATATATGGATGTATTGTACAAAAATACTCGTATTCTTTTTCTTTAAGATCAGAAAGAGAAAGAGTATAATCAGCATTTGCCATAATTATAGAAGAATCAAATGATTTACCATCATCCTTCAAACTAGTTACTGTATGAGGTACATTATCTTGATTTACCCAAATAATACCCACTTGATCTTTCTTGATGACCAATTGATCGGGATCATAATCTGGATTTCCTTGGGCTGAAGATCCTGCAAGAATATTAACCTTAGCTAATTGTGTTACATCAATATCTGTTGCAGGTTTTTGATCGACGATTATTTCTTCCTCTGGTTCTTGTGATTCAGCTTCGGGATTTTGAAGTTGGAATCCAAGAGCAGAAAAAGAAATAATACCTATTATAACTGCAACAACAAATGATGCCAAATAAATTTTCACTTTTGAACTATTTCTATATATTCCAAGAATTACTGCTGCTGCTGGAACAGAAATAAGTATTAGTATCCCAATGTAAACAAATATTGTCGGTGTTTGTCCACTTGAATATATAGCACCAACTAAACCAATTATAATTAATACTCCTAATGTTATAAATGATCCTAATTTCGCTTTTCTCGAAGAGGGAAATCCGTCTTTAAAAATACCAGGTGTCAAAAAAAGCATGCCTATTAAAAGCGTCAGTAAAGAAACAGCATGCATCCCATCAAGAAATGTTTTTGCTATCCCAGATAGAGAGACAAATACACCTACAATTCCTAAAGAAGTCAATCCTATGCCTGGCGTTAACAAGTCCCAATCTGCCATGCTTTATAAGTTGAAGAATTCCGCTATAATTTTAACCTTTTTAACGAATGTAAAAATAAAATATTTCTAATTATAAGAACTCAAGAACTGTCTAACGAATAAAATAAATCCAAGATATGTGAATAAAATTTGGAGATCCAATGCAGTGGACATAAAATCATATATTGAAGTTTCAAAACCTCGTATTATAGTCGTTTTAGTAATAACAGCAATAACCTCTTTACTAGGAGCAACCAGATTTGATAGTACCCCATCCATTCCTTGGGATGTATCTTTATGGCAAGTTGGTTTTTTAGTTCTAGCTGGTGCACTAGCCTCGATGGGTTCTAGCGCATTAAACCATTACTATGACAGGGATATAGATAAATTGATGGTACGAACGGCTAAAAGACCAATTCCATCAGGTAAATTATCTGCTAAGAGTGTTCTAATTTATGGTGTGTCTCTGAGTATAACCTCTGTAATAATTGCCTGGTTAACTTTAAATCCTGTAGCTACATTTATGATTGCTTTGGGAATATTTTTCTATGTTATAATATATACACTTTGGCTTAAGAGGTCAAATTCTGCTAATATTATAATTGGTGGTTTCGCTGGTAGTGCTGCATCAATGGCGGGATGGGCTACTACAACTGGTTCGATTGATTTAACTGGCTTCTTAGTAGGTTGGCTTGTCTTTATGTGGACCCCTCCTCACTTTTGGTGTCTAGCAATAAAAACAAGAGAAGAGTATGCAAGTGTCAAAGTTCCCATGTTACCTGTTTTAATAGGTAATCAAAAAACGGCCAAATATATCTTCATTAACACTGCTGTATTGCTTCCATTTTCTATTTCTTTATACTTTTTTGGATTAGGTATTTTATATACTGCCATAGCCTTAGTTTCGGGTATTCTAATGCTAATTTATCATTATAAATTAACTAAGAATCCTACTCCAGAATTCGCGTGGAAAGCATACAAAGTAACTGCTCCATATCTTGTGATAATATTTATTGCAATTGCAATTGATGCACTTTTTTACTATAGGATTTAAGAAAACAGTCAGATCTCACGTCTATACTATTCACTTATTTTATCAATTCTATTCTTCTCTTATCTTTCGAGATCCATGATACTTTCAAAAGGCCATAGATTTCAAGATCCAATAATATTTTATTTATTTCAGGAAGGTCCAGTTCTATTCCTTCTTTGGAAAGTACTGAACTTAATTCTGAATCAGTTAAAGTGTTAGATTGTTTTATTTTTTCATAAACAATATTTCTTATTGGATATCTCATAAACTAATTAAATCAGGATTTCGCAATTATATTAAAATATCCCTCGTTAAAATAATTAGTTATTTGATTTTTACTGATTTTCTGCTTATATTCATAACTTGAATTTCGCTAACCCCTTCAGTTTTTTTTATATATTCTTCCAGAGAATCCATTTGGCCTTCTACGTCGTTCAGACTAAAATCACATATCAAAGAATTAAGTCCAAAAGCGATAGGTTCCTTTCCATATCTTTCTAAACCCATTCCATTTGGTATGTTGGACTTTAATTTGGAAATTACTTCATCAAGATCTGTGTCTGCTTCTGATGGAAGAATCTTAATTCTAGCAATAAGTCGTGACATTTTAAGGGCCTTCGAAGCTACAGTTAACACATTTATACAGTCGTGCAAATTCTCTACAGCTTTGACATCTCCACAGTAGTACATAACCACAATTTGGACAATAAAATTTCACACATTCATCATTTGGCATAATAGGTCTATTACACGATGAACAAACCGGCAATTGCAATGCTGACATTTTAAATCTATTGGAAAAACACCGAATTTATATTTTGCTTAATTTAGAAGATGCCTAAGTTCATTTCCTAATAATGTGCTTATTAATTTAATAGCTTTTTTTGATCCTAATATCTTTGATAAAGCAAGGCTATGAAAATCAAAATTGGCAGATCTTGAAATCTCTAAAATATCTGAATCAGAAACGATAGAAAAAAGGGCATCAATTGACTTGTTGTCTAATCTTTCCATTATCTTTCTAAAAAAAAGCATTCGTTGGAACTCTTTACCAAAAATTGAAAACCAATCTCTCTCATAATCATTTAATAACGAATTAAAAATTCTTCTTTTATAGCGTGCAATATGATTTCCAGCCAAGATTCCCCCCATCCCGCATGAAAAAATCCCTCCCGCCGTGGTAGGTTTCGTTTGGCCAGCTGCATCCCCAATGATTATTCTATTATCATATACAAATTTTTTTAATGGTCCTCCTATCCAAACGGGTGCATAAATTTTCCTTATGATAGAATATTTGGAACCAAAGCTATCAATAAATGATTCCAAGGTTTCTAATGTATTTATTTTCCTCCCCGCTACTCCAACCTTACCTTTGCCATTTCCGCTTGGGATAATCCATGCAAAGAAATCAGGGTATTTTTCTTTATCGAATTTTACTAGTATTTCATCTGGACTTATCCAATCGGCATAAATTTCATATTGAGCTGATTGCAAAACACCTTCTCGATTGTGATTATTGATAAGAGAAGTGATACCTCTTGCATCAATAAAAAACTGAGAATAAAAAACATTATCTTTAGTTTTGATTATGAACTCTTTTTTGGAGCTATCATAATTTACTGACATTACAAGGCTTCTCGTTCTTATTTGACTTCCTAATTTCTGAGCCTGAAATGCCACTTGTTTGTCAAGTTCTCTTCTGTCTAATACAATTATTTCTCCTCTATTTGTACAGACTTCGAATTCTTTTGTAGATGAAACGATTTTTGCTTTATTTACCTCGTTTAAAATTGCCTTACTTGATGGAATTATTCCTAACTTTTTTAATCCCTCAATACTAACTAAACCCCCACAATGCTCTGGAGTACCAATTTCATAGTCTTCTTCTAATACTGCAACAGAAAGACCAGATCTTGAAATTTCTCTAGCGCATAATAATCCAGAAATACTCCCACCTACAACAATGGAATCAAATTTTTTTTCCATGATATTATAAAATTACTTTAATATTAATAATTAAAATGTATTTTTCATGGAATTAAAACAAGTGATAATAGTTAGAAAAGATTTGAAAATGGGAAGTGGCAAATTAGCTGCACAGGTGGCCCATGCTGCAATATTAGCCAGTGAAAAAGCCAGAAATAAAAATTTTGATTGGTTTAAAGAATGGTTTAATGTCGGCCAACCAAAAATAATTTTAAAAGTTAATTCATTAAATGAATTAGAGACAATTCATAAGCTAGCGCAATTTAATAACTTATCACCTGCTATTGTGATAGATGCTGGATTAACTCAACTTGACCCAGGAACAGCTACTTGTGTGGGAATTGGACCTGCGCCTGCTAATTTAATAGATAAAATTACTGGCGGCTTAAAACTACTTTAACAAATCTGTTGAGTTGATGTAAATCTCAGGTAAATGGATGTAAAATACTAGGTTATAATAAAATCAATCCTGGAATAACAGATACGAAATCAACGGCTTATTCTTTAGTTAAAAATTATTAACACAAATATTTAATTTCATTGCTTCATCATTAAGTAATACTATTTGCGCAAGAAAAAAAAAAATTCTATTCATAATTCCCAAATTACCTTAGATGAGGTTCTAATTAAAAAATTCGAAGAAAAGATAGAAAAAGTACTTTTAATTAGCAATAAGAATAATCAACCTATTGTTTTGTATAG